>JAMFSL010000081.1 GCA_026225275.1 Puia dinghuensis | reverse complement strand
TGGTGGCGGGCGCGTCGGGGCCCATGGGGACGGTGCTCCATTTGCTGCCGGTGGGAAAACCCGCGCCGCCGCGTCCTTTGAGGCCGGCGTCGGTGACGATCTTTGTGACTTCTGCGGGCGGCAGCGTCAACGCCTTTTTGAGTGCCTGGTAACCGCCCACGGCTTCATACTCCTTGAGCGTAAGCCAGGAGCCGTCTTTTTTAATATGTTGGGTCAGCGGTTGTTCCATGTCTATTGATAGTGTTCCAGGATAGGACCGATGCTTTCGGCGGTGAGGTCCCGGTGGAGGTCTTCGTTGATGATCATGGCCGGGGCATGGTCACAGGTGCCCAGGCACTGGATGGTGAGTAGGGTATAGCGGTCGTCGGCGGTGGTCTCCCCGTAGCCGATGGCCAGCTGTTTTTTTACACGGGCAGCGATCTGGTCGTACCCCATGATCCAGCAGCTGACGCTATTGCACATAAGGACGACATTCCTCCCAACGGGCCGGCGGAAGATCAGGTTGTAGTAGGTGGCTACGCTGTCGATCGCGGCCGGCGACATATCCAGGATCTCCGCCAGTTCCTTCACGGCCTGATCGGACACCCAGCGGTGATGTTGCTGGATGACTTTTAATCCCTCTATACACGCCGCGCTTTTCTCCGGGAAGTGCCGGTATATTTCCTGGATGGCGGTGATCTCGGCGGTCGTTAAGATATTTTCTGTCGTCATGTTCATTCTTTCGGTTCTCCTATTTATTCTCGTTATCTGTCCACATCTGAAAGTACATAATCCGTGGCCCCGAGGATTGACATCAGGTCGGGCAGCGTATAGCCGGTGCTGATCGTCGGAACGAATTGCAAATGCGGGAACGAGGGGGTGCGGATACGGGTTCTATAGGAATTGGTATTGCCGTCAGAGATCAGGTAATACCCATTATGGCCTTTGGTCGCTTCTATGCCGCAAAAAGCTTCTCCGGGCGGGATGACGGGTCCCCAGGTCACGTTCAAAAAATGATGGATCAGGGTCTCGATGTCCTGGAGGGTGCGTTCTTTGACGGGCGGGGTGGTGAGGGGATGATCGGATTTATAGGGGCCTTCGGGCATATTATGGAGGCATTGCTGAATGATGCGCAGGCTTTGCCTCAATTCTTCCACGCGCACTTTCGCGCGGTCGTAGCAATCTCCGTTCTGGCCGGTGGGCACGTCAAATTCAAATTGTTCGTACCCGGAATAAGGTTGCTTTTTCCGGAAGTCCCATTCCAGGCCGGTGGCGCGGAGACCGGGCCCTGTGATGCCCCATTCGATGGCTTCTTCGGTGGAATAGACGCCGATGCCGATGGTTCGGGCCTTGAAGATGCTGTTCTTCATGACGAGGTTGTCATATTCTTTCAGTCGTTTGGGAAAGTAATCGATAAAGGCCTGGATGAGGGCTTCCCAGCCTTTCGGGAGTTCCTGGGCGACACCGCCGATGCGGAACCAGTTGGGGTGCATGCGGGCGCCGCAGATGGCGGCGATGATATCGAGCACTTTTTCGCGGTCGTTGAAGGTGAGGAAGACGGGGGTCATCATGCCGAGGTCCTGGGCGAAGGTCCCGTACCAGACGAGGTGGCTGGAAATACGGAAGAGTTCGCTGAGCATGATGCGGATGACTTTTGCCCTGTCGGGCACCGTGATGCCGGCAAGTTTTTCGACGGCCATGACGTAGGGGAAATTGTTCATCACGCCGCCCAGGTATTCGACCCGGTCGGTATAAGGGATATAGGAATGCCAGGACTGGCGTTCGCCCATCTTTTCGGCTCCCCGGTGGTGGAAGCCGATGTCGGGGACGACGTTCATTATATTTTCGCCGTCGAGCTGAACGACGAGTCTTAGTATGCCGTGGGTGCCGGGATGCTGGGGGCCAAGGTTCAGGAAGAGTAGGTCATCATCCCCGAGCGTGCTGTCGAGGCCCCATTCTTCGGGTTTGAACTGCATAGACAGTTGTTCCGTTTCCTGTTTGTTTTCCGGGAGCTGATAGGGCGCCATTTCGGTGGCCCGGGCCGGGTGGCATTTTTGCAGCGGATGGCCCACCCAGGTATCGGGCATGAGGATCCGTTTCAAATGGGGATGCCCCTCGAAGCGGATGCCAAACAGGTCATAGACTTCTCTTTCATACCAATTGGCGGCAGGCCATACGCCTGTCACGGATGGGAGTGTTGGTTCGCCCGCCGTTAACGGTACTTTCAGCCGTAGAAAGGTGTTGCGCTCAAAGGATAATAATTGGTAAACGACGGTAAAGAGGCTTTCCGGCTGATCGGGACGATGGGCCCTGGCCTGTTCGTCGATTGCGGTGAGGTCATACAGCATCTTGTAAGGGCCGTCCGCCTCCATTTTCAGGAAACGGAGGATGTCCACAATATGAGCGGGTTTGACCCAAAGGGTCGGGAAATCATCTTTGGTGGCCTGGACAGTGAGGATACATCCGGGAAAGGTATGGTCTATTATGGTCACGATATCGGTCATACGCTGCCGGGGTCTCTGATGTCGGTCATCTTCATTCGTTCGGTCCTTTTTTCTTCTTTCATGGAGGCGCCCAGGGGTTTGATGATGCCCTGGTCTCCGATGACCCAGTTCAGGGGTCTTTTTTCGTTGCCGACCTGGTCTCTGAGCATCAGGATGCCTTCGAGGAAAGCATCGGGTCTTGGCGGACAGCCGGGCACGTAAACGTCGACGGGCATGAATTTATCGACGCCCTGAACGACACTGTAGATATCGTACATGCCGCCGGAATTGGCGCAGGAGCCCATGGAGATGACCCATCGGGGGGCCATCATCTGCTCGTACAGGCGCTTGATGACGGGGGCCATTTTGATAAAGACGGTACCGGCGATGATCATCATGTCGGCTTCCCGGGGCGAGCCCCGGATCACTTCGGCGCCGAAGCGCGCGCTGTCGTATTTGCTGGTGATGCTGGTGGCCATTTCCACGTAGCAGCAGGAGAGACCGAAGTTGAAGGGCCAGATGGAGTTCTTCCGCCCCCAAGCTACCAGGCTTTCCATATTGGTGAGGATGATGGATTTCTGGAAGGTCTCTTCAAAGGAACTGTTGCCTCTGATGCTGCCCGTCGGATCATTTACTTTGCTTGTCCACCACTGCATAAGGCACTTTTTTGTTTATTTTTTTGTGAAACGCTGTAAGTATGGCTTTGCTGTCAGGACCGAAATTGAGGGCGCCGGTTTTCCAGAGATAGAAGATTAAGGTGAGCTGCACCCCTATGAATGTCCCGATTGCGGCATATCCCGCCCAGCCGGTTGCGCGGATGGAGACGGACCAGGATAAGATGAAAGTGGCTTCTACGTCAAAGATGACAAAGAAGATGGCGAGAATGTAAAAGTCGACGGGGAAACGCAATTTGGCTGAGCCGGTGGCGAGGATGCCGCCTTCGTAGGCTTCGTCGGTGGCGTGTTCTTCGTGCCGTTCTCCTAAGAAATAAGAAATGAACAGGATGCCGCTGACAAGCGATATGACGGCGATGCCATAGACTAAAAATGGCCACAAAAGATGGACACCGGCGTTTTGATGCATAGTATTTTATACCAGGAGTGAAGAAATGGATTCTTGACAAAGCTGGCCGATTTCAGCCGATTATTCTTACAGGATTACAAGTATGGATTACATAATTCACACTTCTCGGAGAGGAGGTTATGGCTCGGGAGTCCGGGTGTGAATTTTACTATTTTTCCGAAGCAGGCTATAACCATTGGTATTTTGAATTGAACCATTTTTACAACATAAATGATTACAAGATGACACACAACAGGCAATTTCTTTTTTCTAACCAGAATATGGCGTATGCGATGATTGGGCTGGCCATTTTTTTGATGGCATTTTCGGTGGTCCCAACGGCGAGGGTTAGCAACACGGCTGCGGGAGCGGCGGATGCAGACGTTAAGGTATTAGGTACATCTAATTTACACAGTTGGTCGATGGAAGACAAGGACGTCACGTGCACCGCCAAATTTACATATGCGGCGGGTAAATCTACTATACCGGTTGGTCTGGAAGGATTTGGTCTTACTTTTCCTGTCCACAGTTTAAAGAGCGGGGAATCGGGCATGGACTCCAAGGCCTATGGAGCGATGAGGGCGAAGAGTGGAGGCAATATTGTTTTTGCGGCTTCTGCGTCAACGATAGTGCCTGGTGCAGCAAATCAATTCAGCGTAAAGAGTTCGGGAAACCTGACCATTACCGGTGTGACGAAGCCGGTGGTGCTGACGGCGGCTTGTGTGATAAAGGCCGATGGATCGATTACTTGCACGGGAACGGATAAGTTGCTGATGAGCGATTACCAGATTAAACCGCCGACCTATATGTTGGGGGCGTTGAAAACAGGCAATGCATTAACCATCGATTTTACCATGGTCGTCCAGAAATAGGCAGACAGTGCGTAAAAAGATCATCTTTCCGGGGTTGGTAGCAGGGTTGGTTTTGCTAGTACTCAGCGTACTGGGTTTGTATGGGACTATCTGGATATTGCCTTCTCTGGCCGTTCAGTATTTCGACCCCACCTTCGACACCCAGTCTGAAAGAGCCATACTTTATTTTGTTCACCCCTTTATAGCCGGTTTGGCGCTTGCCTGGTTCTGGGACCGCTGCAAGGGGATGTTCGAGGGGTCTTTCCTGAGCCGCGGGATCGAATTCGGACTGCTCTACTGGCTGGTGGCCGTCTTTCCCATGATGTGGCTGATCTACAGCGCTATCAATGTGTCGCTGGTGCTGGTGCTGAGCTGGCTGTTGTTCGGGTTGGTTCAGGGAATAGTGGCAGGCCTCCTTTTAGAGAAAATGAATCAATGAAGGCAGTAGCGCCATCACTATGAAAAATTGTGTCTTGTTTCTGCTGGTCACGTGGCCATTTATGGGTGCGGATCCGCCTGGCCAAAGCGAATATCATCTTTCCGGAGGGTATAACGTCACTATTCATGGCACCATGAGCATCCACGATTGGGTGGAGACGATAGGCGAAGTGACCGGGGACATGGTGGCGGGTTCGCACGCCGGCGGCGGCACAGATGTGACGGCTATCCGTATCGTCATGGTTGTCCGTTCAATCCGCAGCGACATGGGCACGACCATGAACAATAAGACCTATAAAGCCCTAAAGGCCGACGCCGACCCGCAGATCACCTTCCTGCTCGATGCTCCTGTTACGGTGTTGCCGTTCAGAAGGGGAGCCAAACCCATAGCGTTGGCGGGGCATCTGACGCTGGCCGGCGTAACCAAGCCTGTTGCCCTTTTAGTCGATGAGTTCGAGTTTACGGCCGATAGTATGCGGTTCGAGGGCAAACAAATGATCAATATGACCGATTTCGGGGTGAAACCGCCTTCGGCCCTTTTTGGGACGTTGAGGGCAGCACCAGATATCACTATTTATTTTAAAACAGTTTTTACAATTCTATCAAAATGAGCAGTTCAATTAAAGTCGTTGGTATCCTATGGGTCATATTAACGGTGCTCGGATTTTCCGCGTCCGCGCAGCACCAGGGCATGCAATATTTCCGACAGAATGACCAGCGCGGCATCAATGTATTCGAGACTAACAAGACTGACACCGTTCCCTTCAACCATCTGAAGGTAAAAGTCGGCGGCAATTTCGAACAGAGCTATCAGATGTTACGGGACAAGAATACGGCCATACCCATGACGGAGACCGGATTCACGGGCAATGTCAACAGCCTGACAAAGCTGACCAACGGATTCGACCTGGCCATGGCAAACCTCAATATCGATGCCCAGCTGGCAGATGGTATCCGGGTCAACCTTGACGTCTATTTAGCTTCCCGCCACCATGAAGATGCCTGGGTCAAGGGAGGCTATATCCAGTTCGACAAGCTGCTGTTCCTGCATAGCAGCCTGATCGATACGCTGATGAAGAGCTTTACCATCAAGATCGGGCAGTTCGATGTGGATTATGGCGATCAGCATTACCGTAGATCCGACGGCGGCAATACGATTTACAACCCATTCATTGAAAATTACGTCATGGATGAATTCGCTACGGAACTGGGCGGTGAGATCTTTTACCATCATTCGTCAGGCTTGTTCCTGATGGTTGGCGTAACCAACGGCGAACTGGACCCGACAGCGGTCGCGGCCACCGCCATCGATTCGGCTACAGGGAAACTCAATCACTATGCACCGGCTTTCCAGGGCAAACTGGGATTCGACAGGCAGATCAGCGCCGACTTCCGGTTCCGGCTCACAGGTTCGGTCTACAGCGATAAAAGCGCGAACAGTAATACCCTGTTTGGGGGAGACCGTACCGGCTCGCATTATTTTGATGTCATGGAAAATCCAAACATAGCAAAGGGGACAGTCCTGTCTAATGAGAATGACTACAGCCCTTTCTCAGGCCGTTTGAATCCCGGCTTCAGCGAAGAGGTCAATACCTTCATGGTTAATCCTTTTTTGAAGTACAAGGGACTGGAATTTTTCGGCACCTACGAAAATGCAAAGGGAAGGACGATCACGGAATTCACGCAGCGCCAGGCCACTCAGTATGCGGCTGACCTGATCTACCGGTTTCCCGCTCATAAGGAGAACTTTTGGGTCGGTGTGCGATATAATACCGTCAAGGCAGATTTGCAGGGCTATACGCAGGATGTCACGATCAACCGGGATGTGGCTTCCGCCGGCTGGTTTTTGACTAGGAATATTATGCTGAAGGCAGAGTATGTTCACCAGGAATACCTGCACTACCCCGACACTAATATTTTAAACGGTGGGAAATTCTACGGAACGATGCTGGAAGCATCAATTGCTTTTTAAAATGAACGAGTTAAATTAAATCAACATCATGTCTATTCAAACGATTAATCCATCCACGAACAAGACGGAAAAGTCTTTCGAGGAAATGACAGAGAAGGCCGTCGATGCGGCGGTGGCACAGGCGGCCAAGGCATTCGACCATTGGAAAAAGACGAGCTATGCGGAGCGGGCGACCTTATTGCATAAAGTGGCATCGCTAATGCGGGAAAAGAAATCGGCGCTGGCTAAAATCATCACAATGGAGATGGGTAAACTGATCGCCCAGGCAGAAGGGGAGATCACCCTCAGCGCGGATATTATCGACTATTATGCGACCAACGGAGCGAAGTTCCTGGCGGACAAGAGTCTGAATCCGGAGCATGGGCAGGCCTTTATCCGGTACAGTCCCATTGGGGTGCTGCTAGGGGTGGAACCCTGGAACTTCCCCTTTTACCAGGTGGCTCGTTTTGCCGCACCCAATATTATGATCGGCAATACTGTGCTGGTCAAACATGCGTCTATCGTTCCACAATGTGGTATCCTTCTGGAAGATTTATTCAGGGACGCGGGTGCGCCCCATGGGCTGTATACGAACCTGCTGATGTCAGGTAAAAGGGCTTCGACGCTAGTCTCGGATGAGAGGATCAAGGGCGTCTCGCTCACAGGCAGCGAAGCCGCAGGGGCGAGTATTGCGGCCGCAGCGGGAAAGTACCTGAAGAAATCCGTACTGGAACTGGGCGGCAGCGATGCCTTTATCATTCTGGAAGACGCGGATATTGATCAGGCAGTAGAATGGGCGGTCGTAGGCCGGATGAACAATAATGGGGAATGCTGTGTAGCGGCCAAGCGGTTTATCGCCGTCGAACCTATTGCGGACGAATTCCTTAGAAAGTTCAAAGATAAGCTGTCAAAATTGGTAGTAGGCGATCCGATGGATCCGGCTACGCAATTGGGCCCTCTGAGCAGCGAGGAAGCGGCGGTGCAACTGGAGGACCAGGTTTCACGATCTGTAAAAGGTGGCGCAAAAGTGTTGCTCGGGGGTAAGCGTGTAGACAGGGCGGGCGCATTCATGCAGCCGACGATCCTGACGGACCTGAAGCCGGGGATCGCAGCTTATCACGAAGAGTTGTTTGGCCCGGTGGCCTCTTTTTACCGGGTGAAGGATGAACAGGCGGCCATTGTACTGGCCAATGATTCTCCTTTCGGGTTAGGCGGCTCTGTATTTACAAAGGATATTGAGCGGGGCAAGCGGGTGGCTGACCAGATCGATACGGGAATGGTGTTTATCAATCACCCGACCTGGACGCAGGCGGACCTTCCCTTCGGCGGTACGAAGCGTTCGGGCTACGGCCGTGAGTTGTCGGAGTTGGGCATCGACGAATTTGTCAATAAAAAATTGATCCGGGTTAGTGAGCTCACGGATCCGTTTTAGGCGGATGACATGTGCAACCTTTTGAAAATAAAATAGCCTGCCGCTTGTGGAGATCACAGGCGGCAGTTTTTTGATTGAAATAAATACAAGGGCATGTTGGGGAAAATGATTTTTTCAGTAGTTGTTTTTTTGGTAGCGGGCTGCCATAGTAGTTTTAACAATATTGACTTCCCGGTCGATAAGGCCGAACTTCCGGCAAGTAAACCTGGGGGGACTGTTGTCATTATTTAATGATTGTAGGTATGAGGTCTGTGCGGAGGGTTTCCTTTAATTCCTCGCATTTTTTCAACTCGGACTCTTTGATCTTGCTGTCCAGTCCATCGTTTTTAAGATCGGTACGGATGAGAAAGAACAGGCTCATATAGATATTGGCTATCCAGACAAGGGAAAATCCTGAAATCAGGTATCCCCGCCAATCAGGATAGAGTAATTGATAGCGGGTAATGATGAGCAGTAAGGCTGTTACATAAAAGCTAAAGCAATACTCGCAGGTGAATAAATAGAAGAATTTACGGTGTAGCAGGGTCTTTCCGGAGAGACTTTGTTTTTTGCAGTAGTTCCTGGGCTCGGAAAATATTTCTTCATGGGTAACCGTCCAGGCGATACAGGCGATCGGGACAGCCAGGATAAAAAGCCAATAGATCGGTTGGGGGATATACATGAGCAATATACCGCAATATCCTTGCCATACGGGTATTTTGTCGGATGATAGGCGTCATGTGTGGTGTTGATGGTTCTCATTTATTTAGGTGGCTGGCCATCCTATTTTTACAATATCGGGTAGAGTGGATCGGAACAGTGATAGGAGGGGACTATGCTGTTTGTGAGGTGTGAATTATACTACTAATATATTGTTATGTATAATAGTTGCCGATAGGAATGTGGGGACCTTTACTATTAACTGCTAATTAAACAAAATAAGATGAAAACAAATTCAGATTTACAAAAGGATGTTCAGGAAGCCATCAAGTGGGAGCCTTTGTTAAGCGCGGCTGAAATCGGGGTTACTGTTAAAGATGGGGTTGTTACCCTGACAGGAACGGTGGACAGTTACTGGAAAAAGACGGAAGCAGAGGAAGCCGCTAAAAACGTAGCCGGCGTAAGAGCGGTCGTTGAGAAAATAGAGATCAAATTTGCCAACAATTCCTTTAAAAAGGATGACAACGATATTGCCACGGAAGTGCTGAACGCCTACCAATGGAATGTCGAAGTTCCAAGGGATAAGGTAAAAGTAAAGGTGGAAAAAGGATGGGTAACGCTCGAAGGAGAACTGGAATGGAATTTTCAAAAGGATGCAGCAAAGGCTGCGGTCCGGGATCTTTTGGGCGTAGTAGGTGTGACGAACAATATTACGATCAAAACCGATACCCAGGATGAGATCGAAAGGAAAGATATTGAAAGCGCGCTGGAACGCAACTGGTCATTGAGCGACCGGGAGATCAAGGTAAAGGTATCCGGAACCAAAGTGACCCTAACGGGCAAGGTGGATTCCTGGTATCAAAAATCGGAAGCGGCGCGGATCGCCTGGAAGGCTCGCGGCGTTTGGTCGGTGGAAAATGACTTGGTCGTGGAATACGCCTTCGAGCTTGCGAGTTAAATAGTAGAGCAGGGGGCTCGACTTCCTGCTCTTTTTTACAGAGAATCACATTAAAATGTAGACAATGGCAAATATAGTTTTGGATAAAGAAGTGACTGTGGTGAGTAAGCCATCGACGATGAAGGTGTCGTCCGGTAAGGGAGATATGATGAATGCATTGGTGTATCATGGTGCCGGGAAGAAATCATGGGAACAGACGGCGAAGCCTATACTACAAGAGCCGACGGATGCGCTGGTGCGCATCCTGAAAACGACGATCTGCGGCACGGATCTGCATATTATGAAGGGGGACCTTCCGGAAGTGAAGGAAGGCAGGATCTTAGGACATGAGGGAGTAGGGATCGTCGAAGAAGTGGGAAGCGCGGTCAGCAATTTCAAAAAAGGGGATCATGTGATCATCTCTTGTGTGACGTCCTGTGGCAAATGTGATTTTTGTAAGAAGGGCATGTATTCGCATTGCGAAAAAGGTGGCTGGATATTGGGCTACATGATCAACGGGACTCAGGCGGAGTATGTAAGGATACCGTATGCGGACAACAGTCTGTATGCGATCCCTGCGGGCTCCGATGAAGAGGCGCTGGTGATGTTGAGCGATATCCTGCCGACGGGTTTTGAATGCGGAGTGCTGAATGGGCAGGTCAAGCCCGGCGACACGATAGCCATTGTCGGCGCGGGTCCGGTCGGCATGGCGGCCTTATTGACATCTCAGTTTTATACACCCGCTGAGATTATTGTCATCGACCAGGATGATAACCGGCTGCAGGTGGCCAAGACCTTTGGAGCGACCCAAATCATCAACAGTTCTGACGGGAAGGCTGTTGAAAAGATCATGAAGCTTACCAATGGCAGGGGTGTCGATACGGCGATCGAAGCGGTGGGCGTACCGGCGACCTTTGAATTATGCGAATCCATTATCGGAGCGGGCGGTCATATCGCCAATATCGGCGTGCATGGGAAACCGGTGACGCTTCACCTGGAAACCCTGTGGTCGCGGAATATTTCGATTACGACCCGGCTGGTGGATACGGTGACGACGCCGATGCTGTTTAAAACGGTGCAATCGAAGAAAATCGAACCAAAAAAGCTCATTACGCACCGCTTTAAACTGGATCAGATGATCGAGGCGTATGATACGTTTGAACACGCCGCGAAGGAAAAGGCGTTGAAGGTGATATTGGAGAATTAAATAACGATTCACATGAAAGCTATCAATTGCTTGCTTATCACTACTTCGAACAACCGGCTGGGGCATTCGCTAAATAAGACAGGCGTCTGGCTGGAAGACCTGGCGGTGCCTTATTATGTATCCAGGGATGCGGGGGAATATGTCAAGATTGCCTCGCCGAAGGGGGGACAGATTCCGCTTGACCCGGTCTGCCGGTCCAGGCAAGAGGAGACCGGGGACACAAAACGTTTTCAGGAGGATGCGCAAGCCATGTATCATTTTTCTCATTCCCTGCCGCTGAAAGAGGTCAGTGCGGAGCATTTCGATCTGGGATTGGTCGCGGGCGGATATGGCGCGATGTGGGATTTTCCGGAGAATGAAGACCTGAAACACCTGCTGAACGATTTTATCGGGCAGGGCAAACCGATCGGCCTGGTCGGCCATGCGGTGGTGGCGCTGAATTCTCCAGCTATGTGGTCGTCGATAAAAATATCATCACGGGTCAAAACCCGGGATCGGCGGGCGAAACGGCGACGCGGTTGCTGGAATGGGTGAGGTCAAGGGAAATAAAAGGAACGAATGGGCATGAGCCGCTTTTGGCAAAACCATTGTCTATATGAGCGATGCTAATCTTTTGCCGGCGACAATGAAGGCGATGGTGCTGGACATACCGGGCCATCCACTGGTATGTAAGACTGTGCCGATGCCGGTGCCTTCCGCAGGGCAGGTATTGGTAAAGGTTATCTCTTGCGGGGTTTGCCGGACGGACCTTCATATTATGGATAGCGAGCTGGCGCAGCCGAAACTTCCGCTGATCCCCGGTCATGAGATCGTGGGAAGGGTGGCGACTGTAGGCGCAGCGGTGACTACCTGGAAGCCGGGGGATCTGGTAGGTATTCCCTGGGTGGGGTATACCTGCGGGCATTGCCGCTATTGCCTGCGTCAGGAGGAGAATTTATGTGAAAATGCACTGTTTACCGGCTACACGATGGATGGGGGCTATGCCGAATATACGGTGGCCTATCCCGATTATTGTTTTCCGCTGGCTTCAATGTACGGGAATCCCTCAGGGTCCCCGTTGCTTTGTGCGGGCCTGATCGGGTACCGGTCGTATAGTATGATCGGACAACGGGTGGAACGCCTGGGCATCTATGGATTCGGGGCGGCGGCGCATATACTTATACAGGTGGCGCTGCACCAGGGAAAGAAGGTATATGCCTTTACCCGGGACGGCGACCTGGCATCGCAGGTATTCGCCGTCCGCCTGGGCGCGATATGGGCCGGTGGTTCTTCGGAGTCACCTCCAGAGCGGTTGGATGCGGCGATTATTTTTGCGCCGGCGGGTGACCTCGTGCCAAAGGCCCTGAAAGATGCCGATAAAGGTGCAAGGGTTATTTGCGGGGGGATTCACATGAGTGATATTCCGGCTTTTAAGTACGAACTCCTGTGGGAGGAGCGGAGTGTCCGATCTGTGGCCAATCTGACCCGCAAAGACGGGCATGAGTTTCTTAGCCTTGCGGCGCAGATCCCTGTGAAGACGGATATCCGGTTGTTCCCGCTTCAGGAGGCCAATGAGGCGCTGGCCGCGCTCCGAAAAGGGGAGATACACGGGGCGGCAGTGCTGGTAATGTAAACTTTTAACTATGCGTTTACCGACTAAATTCCGGCAATTCCTGGATGAAACGGGCGGGATGACAATGTTTACCGGGAGATTCTTCTCGCTGGAGTTCAGGCAATTTAATCAATCATTATGAATACGCTTCAACAGTCGTCTACGTCGCCGGCCGAAAAGTTCACCAAAGAGGAATGCCATAAAGAATTAAGGGCCTTTCGGCACAAGTTATTTGATCTGCAAAATGTGTTTTATGCGGATGGCCGTTTTTCGCTCCTGATTATTTTGCAGGGGATGGATACTGCGGGGAAAGACGGTATTGTCCGGCATGTGCTCTCGGACATGAACCCGATGGGTATCCAGGTCAAATCCTTTAAGGTACCGACCGCCGAAGAATTGTCGCATGACTTTCTCTGGCGGATATTCCCGCATTTCCCGGCCAAAGGAATGATGGAGGTCTTCAACCGGTCCTATTATGAGGATATCGTTATACCATTTATCGGAAAGAAATTAACGAAACAAAAGTTGCATGAACGCTGTGAAATGATCAATGCTTTGGAAAAACACCTGATGGACAGCGGGACGCACATCCTGAAATTTTTCCTGAACGTATCTCACGAAGAACAGAAGAAAAGGATCAAGGAACGGTTGGGTCAGCCGGATAAGCGGTGGAAATATAACCGAGCGGATTCGGTGGCGGCAGACGAATACAAAGATTATATGGAAGGCTATGATAAGGTGATCAACGAGTGCTGCGGCGATGAATGGCATATCATCCCGGCTGATCAGAAATGGTACCGGAATTATGCGGTGGCGAAGATTCTGACAGAGTACCTGGAATCCCTGCCGCTGAAATACCCGAGCGCAAAAAAGCTATCGGAAAAAGCCTCAATGATCGCACAGTGAAAATGAATGGACATGCGCCAATGGCAATGAATGGGAATGCGCCAATGGGGATGGATGAGCATGACCACCATCAAATGATGATCGCCGATTTCAGGCGAAGATTTTATGTGGTGCTGGCGCTGACGATCCCTATCATGGCGTTGTCGCCGATGATACAGCATTTCCTGGGCGTTCATTGGACATTTCCCTTTGGGGGGTATGTGCTGCTGGGTTTATCGACGGCAGTCTATTTTTATGGGGGCTGGCCTTTTTTGAAGGGGCTGGTGACGGAAGTGAAGACGAAGGCGCCGTGGATGATGTTCCTGATTGGTTTTGCGATCACGGTGGCATATGTGTATAGTGCGGCGGTGGTGTTCGGGCTGAAGGGGGAGGATTTCTTCTGGGAGCTGGCGACACTGATCCTGATCATGCTGCTGGGGCACTGGATAGAAATGAAGTCCATTGCAGGGGCGTCGAAAGACCTGGAGCTGCTGGTACAATTGATGCCGGCGGAGGCCCACCTGATGGCAGGGGATAGGACACAGGAAGTAAAGACCGATTCCCTGAAAGAAAAGGACATCATCCTGGTCAAGCCGGGGGAAAAGGTGGCGGCTGATGGAGTGATATTGGAGGGTGAGAGCTATTTGAATGAGTCATTGCTGACGGGGGAATCGAAACCGGTGAAGAAGATGAAGGGTGATAAAGTAATTGCGGGGTCGGTCAATGGGAACGGATCTTTCAAGATGTCCGTATCGCACGGGGCAAAGGATTCTTACCTGGCCCAGGTGGTGAAGCTGGTGGATGACGCGCAAAAGTCAAAATCGAAGACGCAGCTACTGGCGGATACGGCGGCAAAATGGCTGACGGTTATTGCCATGGTAGCGGGGCTGAGCGCCTTTTTATATTGGGATCTGTCGGGTTATTCGCTGTCATTTGCCATGGCGAGGATGGTGACGGTGATGGTGATCTGCTGCCCGCATGCGCTCGGACTAGCGGTGCCGCTCGTGGTTGCCAGATCGACCGCCTTGTCGGCCAAACACGGACTGCTGATCAAAAACCGGACGGCCTTTGAAAATTCCCGGAAGATCACGGTGGTCGTATTCGACAAAACGGGTACGTTAACGCTCGGAAAGTTCGGGGTAGCGAAGGTAGTGGCGTTGCAAAAGGGCATGGATGAAAAGGGAGTGGTGAGGCTGGCGGCGGCGCTGGAACAACGCTCGGAGCATCCGATTGCGACGGGGATTGTGGAAAAGGCGAAAGAATTGGTGGTGGCCGTGCCGGCAGTGGAAAATTTTACCGCCATGACCGGTAAGGGAGTGGAGGGAACGGTCGAGGGTAAAAAAATAATGGTCGTTAGCCCAGGCTACCTGGCAGAAAATAAGCTGGCTGTTCCGGAAGGTTTCAGGGCGGGAGATGCTGAGACGGTGGTGTTTGTCATAACGGACGGAGTACTGTCGGGCTATATCGCTTTATCGGATACGATCAGGCCGGAGTCCGCTGATGCGGTGAAGACATTGAAAGAAAATCATATCAAATCGATATTGCTGACGGGTGACAACAGCAAAGTGGCGAAAAGCGTAAGTGATACGCTGGGCATGAACAGCTATATCGCGGAGGTGTTGCCTCAGCAGAAATTGGAAAAGATAAAAGAGTTACAGGGAAAAGGTGAATTTGTCGCCATGACGGGGGACGGAGTCAACGATGCGCCGGCGCTGGCACAAGCGGATATCGGGATTGCCGTTGGCAGCGGCAGCGAGGTGGCGGCGGAAACGGCGGGTATCGTGCTGGTGAATAGTAACCCGAAGGATATCGTGAGCCTGATCTTATTCGGCAAAGCGACGTACCGGAAAATGATCCAGAATTTGATCTGGGCGACGGGTTATAATGTGATCGCGCTGCCCCTGGCGGCGGGCGTGTTGTATAAGCAGGGTATCCTGCTGAGTCCTGCGGCGGGCGCGGGCCTCATGACGGTCAGTACGATCGTGGTGGCGATCAATGCAGGGTTATTGAAAATTAAAGGATAATGTTCATTCATTAAAAAGTTTAAATAAAAATAAAAGTATGCAACGAAATCTGAATCATTTAATTGGCTGGAATCTGGCTGCCACCGATGGGGAGATCGGCACGGTGGAAGACTTTTACTTTGATGATGAAACCTGGACCGTCCGATACCTGATAGTTAAGACAGGAAGCTGGCTGTCCGGGCGCAAAGTGCTGATCTCACCGGCTGTCCTGTTGGAGCATTCCTGGGAGCCCGGGCTGTTCCCCGTGCGGCTAACCAAAGACCAAGTCAGGAACAGTCCTGATATTGATACTGATAAGCCGGTATCGAGGCAGCAGGAGGCGGAACTCGCCAAGTATTATCCCTGGACAGACTACTGGGGAACCGGATTTTCTCCAGGTGCTGTTTGGGGGGTCATCCCTGGTACGCCAGTTATCCACCCGGGGACGATTCGTGAAACGGACAGGATAAAAATATCCCATGAAGATGTTCATTTAATGAGTTCTCAGCGCGTCAAAGGCTATCACATTCATGCCAGTGATGGCGATATCGGTCGTGTCGCCGATTTCATCCTTGAAGACCAGACCTGGCAGATTTCATACGTGTTGGTTGATACCCATCATTGGATCGGTAAGAAAGAAATGATGGTTGAGGTCCGGCATATCAGGGAAGTAGAATGGGAGACTTCCAAAGTCGTCGTTGACATCACCGTAGATGCCATAGAAAATAGTACGGCATTTGAGATGGAGGCCTGAGCGCTGTCTAATGTCGGTTATTGCCTGTGCTCAATCGTTGCCGATCACTTATAATCCGTACGCTTAATGGCTATTTTGATCGGCACCTACTGGAAAAAGTAAGCCCCTGTGGAAACAGGGGCCGTAACCAAAACTAACTGCTTATGAGAAAATTGACTGCTTAGACTTTGAAATTATTTTTTATCTGATTTCATTTCTCGTCAAAGTTATACATCCCGATGTTAACCATCGTGTTAAAATTGTCTTGTTAGAAAGGCTGTTTTTATATTTAATCTGTTTGGGTTAGTGGCTATGGTGATCGCGATCATTGGTAGTTGGTCCGCTTTAGCATCTGCGCATGGTGTTTGGCATCATCGTTAATGAAATCGCCGGCGATGGCATGATGTCCCCAGGCTAGCATAGCGCTATGTGCCGCTTTTTCGGAGTTGCCTTCGGCATAGGCTTTTGCAGCGTCGAGGTGGTGCTTTGCCGCCTCGGTGTGGTGCGCAGCCGCTTGCTGATGATTGTGAATGGTTTTTTGATGGTCTGCGGTCGGGTCCGTTGGTTGGCCGTTAGCTGAGGCGGCGGCCGATGGGGTTGTTTCCTTTTTCTGATTCATGTGGTGATGGGTTTTATTAGTTTGTCTTCCTTGATTTTTGTTTTTAGCGGTAGAGGTTGTTTCTCGTCCCGTTCATCGCCCAGTAGAATACTCCATGGTTTCAGGCTGTCGATGCGTTCACAGATGATCTTGGTGATGGCAATGACCGGGATGGCCAGGAAGGCGCCGGTGATACCCCAGATACTTCCGCCGACGATCACGCCAAGGATAGTGATTAGGGCGTTGAGGCGCACTTTTGCCCCGACGATGAGGGGTAATAGGAGGTTCGCGTCCAGCAGGTGAATACCGAACAAGGTGGCGATCAGCAGCAGGACGTGACCGGCGCCGGCGGTCGCGACAGTGACGATGATACTGAGCAGCAGGGAAATGAAAATGCCGATATAAGGTAGCAGATTGAGCAGACCGGTAAGCAGGCCGAGCAAAATAAAATATTTTATGCCGAGTATCCATAAGGCGAGGCAGCAAACCGTGGAGACGATGATCATTTCCAGCAGCAAACCCTGGACATATTGCTTGATCCTGCTTTGTATCTGTGCGATGATCGCGTAAACAGTCTTTGAATTTTCTTCCCTGAATACGGCTACGAGAAATTTGACGAGCAGCCTGCGGTAGTACAAAAGGAAAAAGCTGTCGATCATGACGAAAAGAAAGAATATCAGATTGGACATGACCGACCTGAGCGTAGCGCCGACGATCGAAGGGCCGCTGTTCAGAAGCTGCGACAGGGTATTGGTCATATAACTGTTCTGCCGGATGATCTCAACGTGGAATTTCGCGGTGATCCAGTTTTGCAGGTCTGTTAACGTAGAGCGTACCTGGATTTTGAGCTGGGGCAGATCACCCGCCACCCCATTGATTTGCGAGAGGACTACATAAAAGACGGCGGCAATGCAGATCACCAGAAGCAGCACGGCGCAGACAGCAGCGAGGCTTCGGGGAAACTTGCACTTTGTTTCCAGGTAACCGGCCACCGGCAGCAGCAGGGTAGCCGACAGGAGGGCAAAGATCATCGGTGCCAGGATACCCTTTCCCAGGATGGCCACATAAAACAGGGCGATCAGGCTGAGGAGCACCATCCCGAGCTTGAGGTAAAAAGGAAGGATGATGGTTGGTTTCATAAGGCATTGCCCCATTTCCAGTGAAGGATCTCGGGCATATCCTGGCCGTGTTTATCGATATAGTGTTTGTGTTCGATGAGCTTATCGCGGATGATCTGTTTGAGATAGTCGCCTTTGGGGCCTATATGCGGCACCCTGTCGATGACGTCCAGTACGAGGTGAAAGCGGTCGATCTCATTTTGTACGCGCATGTCGAAAGGCGTGGTAATGGTGCCCTCTTCCTTGTAACCCCGGACGTGCATGTGGTGATTCGTCCGGCGGTAGGTGAGTCGATGGACCAGCCAGGGATAGCCGTGGAAGGCGAAGACGATATGTTTGTCTTTGGTAAACAGAGAGTCGAAATCATCTTCGCTGAGTCCATGCGGATGTTCGGTGCAGGGTTGGAGCTTCATGAGGTCCACGACGTTGACGACCCGGATCTTCAGTTCGGGCAGGTGTTTGTGTAGGATGGACACGGCAGCAAGGACTTCCAGCGTGGGCGTATCCCCGCAACAGGCCATGACGACATCCGGTCCGGTCTGCTGGTCATTGCTGGCCCACTGCCAGATGCCGATGCCTTCGGTGCAATGCACGACCGCCTCTTCCATGGTCAGCCATTGAGGTAGGGCATGTTTTCCCGCGACGACGACGTTGACGTAGTGACGGCTGCGGAGACAGTGATCGACAACGGAGAGCAGGCAGTTGGCATCGGGCGGGAGATAGACGCGAACGATATCGGCCTTTTTATTGATGACGTGATCGAGGAAGCCAGGGTCCTGGTGGGTAAATCCATTATGGTCCTGCTGCCAGACATGGGAAGTCAGGAGGTAATTCAGGGAGGCGATGGGCCGGCGCCAGGGCAGTTCCCGTGTCACCTTCAGCCATTTGGCGTGCTGGCTGAACATGGAGTCCACAATACGGATAAAGGCTTCATAGCTAGTGAACAGACCGTGCCGGCCGGTGAGCAGGTATCCTTCAAGCCAGCCTTCGCACTGATGTTCACTGAGCATGGAGTCTAGGACGCGCCCGGTGGGGGCGAGGAATTGATCGTCGTCCACGGTCCGGGCCTCCCATTGACGATTGGTGACTTCAAAGACGCCGCCGAGGAAATTGGAAAGCATTTCATCGGGACCGAAGATGCGGAAGTTCCGGTGGTCCTGGTTCAAGCGGACGACGTCGCGGAGGAAACTGCCGAGGACCAGGGTATCCTGGGCATCGACGGCTCCCGGCGAACTGACGGCTACGGCGTTTTCCCGGAAGTCGGGCATTCGGAGGTCGCGCAGTAATGCGCCGCCATTCGTATGGGGATTGGCGCCCATGCGCCGGTCGCCTGTTGGGGCTAGGTCGGCGAGTTCGGGCAAGAGGCGACCTTGCTGGTCGAAGAGTTCTTCGGGTTTATAGCTTTTCATCCAGCTTTCTAATTCGGGAACATGGCTGGTATGGGTGGGATCGACGACGAGCGGGACCTGGTGGGACCGGAAGGTGCCTTCTACAGGCAGCCCATCTACGACTTTCGGGCCGGTCCAGCCCTTGGGAGAGCGAAGGACGATGACCGGCCACCGGGGACGGGTATTGTCATTTTCGCCGCGGGCATGACTTTGTATCTCGTGGATGCTGTCGATGGCCTTTTCTGTGGCGGCTGCCATGAGCTGGTGCATTTTTTCCGGGTCATCGCCTTCCACAAAATAGGGAATCCAACCACAGCCCCGGATGAACTGGTCGAGTTCTTCGTGCTCTATGCGGGCGAGGATGGTAGGGTTGCTGATCTTAAATCCGTTGAGGTGCAGAATGGGCAGCACGGCGCCGTCGGTGATAGGGTTGAGGAATTTGTTGGACTGCCAGGCGGTGGCCAGGGGGCCGGTTTCCGCTTCACCGTCGCCGATGACACAGGCGACGATGAGATTGGGATTATCGAAGGCCGCTCCGAAAGCATGGCTCAGGGAGTAACCTAATTCCCCGCCTTCATGGATCGAGCCCGGAGTGGTGGGGGCGACATGGCTGGAAATACCGCCTGGGAAGGAGAACTGAGTGAACAATTTTTTCATACCTGCTTCGTCCTGGGTGATGTCGGGATAGATCTCGCTGTAGCTGCCTTCAAGATACGTGTTGCCGACGAGCGCCGGACCACCGTGACCCGGACCGGCGACATAAAACATATTGAGGTCGTATTTTTTGATCACGCGGTTCAAATGGACATAGATGAAATTCTGTCCGGGGGTCGTACCCCAGTGCCCGACAACGAGGGGCTTGACATGCGCTAGTTTCAGAGGTTCTTTCAGCAGGGGATTGTCATAAAGGTAGATCTGGCCGACGGACAGGTAGTTCGCGGCGCGCCAGTAGGCATTCATTTTTCTTAGCAACTCTTTGGATAAAGGTTGGGAAGCATCTGCTTTTGCTGGCTTTATAGGAGATTCGAGTATCATTTTTTCTTGTTTTATATGGCAGTACGGAAGGGCCGTAATGTCTGTAAAGCTGGGTACACTTTCAGGATAAAGTATTATATGCTTCGTCGATTTTGTTATATGATTCACACCCGCAACCGCCCGGTCAGGCAGACGTTTTCCGGTAATTCAGCACCGCCAAAAACGCGAACATGTGAATGATATAAACTCTTTGGGGAGGTCCGGCCGTCGGACATGCCGATGATGATGTCCCGAATGGGGTCTGAATGGGAAGAAGGTGGGGGCTTGGTCACAGAGGCCCGACCGGGCGCACGGCGATTTTGTGGTAAAGATATCCTTTATTGGACGGCCCTGACGGAGAAAAGAAGGAGGTGTGAATTATATAAACGATCGGTCGATAGATGTAACGATTGCCGGTTGAAATAGGCGGACATTAGTAGGGTTGAAACAAAAGGGGGCAATATGCATCGTAATGTGAATAGTCTGATCGGGAACCCTATGAAGGGTACGGATGGCGAGTTGGGTAAAGTAGCGGAGTTTTATTTCGATGATCAGGCATGGATCATCGTGTACCTGGTCGTAAAGACGGGAAACTGGCTGTCCGGCAGGAAGGTAGAGTGAAGGCGTACAATTAGTAGGAAGTCCGGCGGCATTGTACTGGCCTACGCCATGGGCTTGCAGGTGATCGAATGGGCGATAAAAGCGCTAAGGCGAAAGCACAGTTGATCGGCGATGGGTCTTGAATAACCGGATCTTTTAAATACGCGGCTGTATGGAACATACTATTAATAGCCTGGTTGGGCGCAGGATGGAAGCAAGTGATGGAGAAGTAGGCAGCGTGGATGATGTGTACTTCGATGATGCTTCGTGGACGGTGCGTTACCTGGTGCTGAGAACGGACGCCTGGCTGTCGGGCCGCAAGGTGCTGATAGCGCCCCTGGCATTGCGGGAGGACATCGGTATCACTGGGGTCTTCCGGGTCAATTTAACTAAGGAACAAATTCGCCTTAGTCCGGGCATCGATACAGATAAACCCGTTTCCCGGCAACAGGAAATTGAACTGTACGGTCATTATTCCTGGAAGGGGTATTGGGAAAGCGGGTTTTATGCGCAGGGAGTGGGGGAAATCAAAGAAGTAAGTGACATTCCCCGGAATATAAAGCACCTAAGTCCGGTTGATCTCCATTTGCGCGCCACCAGTTATGTTACCGGCTTTCATGTGCATGGCATAGACGGTGAGCTGGGTCATGTCTGCAATTTTGTGATCGATGACCGGAGCTGGAAGGTACTGAACCTCGTGGTCGATACGGGTCGTTTACCGGACGGCAAAAAGGTGCTGGTGCCGGTGGATCATATCTTGCAGATGGAGTGGAAAGATTCAGACGTTTATCTGAGTGAAACCAAGGCGGAAATTGAAGAAAGCACTGTATTTGAACCATCGGCATTTACCGGTCTGCCGGCAGTTTTGTGACCGGTAAACCATCTATACTATGCCGCCGGCCCTTATGGACATGAAACAAATGCTGCTGATTGCAGGGATCCTGATCCTTGCTATCATCCTCTCTCATTTTGCGCGCCGGGCCATCGGGCGCTACTGGCTGCATTCTTCGCGGCGAATGAATGTCCATCCTTCCAATTACCGGATTTTTAAGAACGGGGCGAGCGTGATCATCTTCACGCTGGCGCTGGTAGTGGTATTGCACCTGCTGCCGGGCCTGGAGAAGGTGGGGACAACCCTGCTGGCAAGTGCGGGTATTATATCGGTGATTATCGGGCTGGCGGCGCAGCAGACATTCGGGAATCTGATCAGCGGGGTGTTTATCTATATTTATAAGCCATTCAAAGTGGGTGAATATGTGGAGCTGAACAATGGAAAAAGCGGAGTGGTAGAGGATATCAACCTGCGTTTCACGATCATCCGCAATGAGCAGAACCGGCGGATGATCATTCCGAATACGCTGGTGAGCAATGTGGTGATCATCAATTCTGATCTGAAGAGTACGCGCGTCTGTAACTTTATTACGTTGTCGGTGGATTATGAAACGGATATCGATAAGGCGATGAAAGAGATCGAGAAGATCGTCGTGGTTCATGAGGATTTTGCCGATAATCGAACGCAGGCTATGAAGGAGGAAGGGATATCGATCGTTCCGGTGCGGGTGACGAGCCTGGAGAATTTTTCGGTAACGTTGAGTGTGGAGGCCTGGTGCAGGGCGGATGAAGCGTCTTACCCGATGAAATGCGATATTTTGCTGGCTGTTAAGAATAGTTTTGATAGGGCGGGGATCAGGATGGCATCACCGGTGAGGAAGATCCTGTTTGAAGAAAAGGAGGGCGTGGCTGATTCGGTGAAGGCTGGGACACTGAAGGTAAAATAGCTGAGATTTCTCGCGGATTTCCCCAGGGTAAATCAATGATGATGGCTTTACTTCGCTCAATGGCTTCTTGAAAGGTATGGGTTACGTTGGCTTTGCCAATAGAAAATAGTAATCTTGCTTCTTTCAGTTCCTTTACTATTTGATGGCTATGAACTTCGGACAGTATGAGTTTCGTACCCTTTTGTTCTGACTCTCTGTAGACTTCTTTGATGGTTTTGATGCCTGTGGCATCGATAATAGGCACATTCCTCATGCGGATAATGAGGACTTTGGGGGGATTCTCAATGACCTTCATGGCTTCCTTAAATTTATAAGCAGCGCCGAAGAATAAGGGGCCGGTTATTTCAAAGACTTCAACATTTTGGGGGATGTTGTAATTTTCTAAGAGTTCTTTATCATCGTCATTGTCGCCGTTTTCGAATTCTTTTCTCATGCTGCTGACGTTGCTTGATTTTATCATATTGCGCATAAATAAGAAGGCGGCGAGGATCATGCCTATCTCAATGGCCACGGTCAGATCAATAAATACGGTAAGGAGAAAGGTGGTAAGCAGGACGACCCCATCGCTTCGGGGCCCTTTTAATACGGAGAGAAAGTGTCGCCACTCGCTCATGTTATAGGCAACGACGACTAAAACGCCGGCCAGTGTTGCCATTGGAATAAGGGACGCCCATTTTCCAAAGAAGAGGAGTATGAGCAGCAAGGTGATGGCATGGATGATTCCGGCAACGGGCGTCCGGCCTCCGTTTTTAACATTAGTCGCTGTACGGGCAATGGCGCCGGTGGCCGGGATGCCGCCAAAGAGGGAAGAGAATATATTGGCGGTTCCCTGGGCGACGAGTTCCATATTGGATTTATGATTGCCTCCGATCATTCCGTCGGATACCACAGCGGATAATAATGATTCGATCCCTCCGAGGAGGGCGATGGTAAACGCGGGTTGGATTAGACTTTTTATGATAGCGAAGTCTATGTGTGGAATGACCGGTTTTGGAAAGGAGGATGGGATACCGCCGAATCTGCTGCCGATGGTTTCAATGGGTAAATGCAGCAATTGCACTGCAATGGTGGTCACTAGTATTGCTATTAGTGAGCCGGGCACTTTCCGGGTAATTTTGGGCCAAAACGAAATGATGGCTATGGTGGACGCTCCGATTAAAACGGTAGAGAGCTGTGTGGTGTGAAAGTATAAAATGTAGCTTTTCCACTTGTCTGTGAAGTCTGCTGGGACGGCCCCCATTTTCAACCCGAAAAGGTCTTTCACTTCGGAAGAAAAGATAATAAGGGCAATGCCGCTGGTAAATCCGATGATTAGGGAGTAGGGAATAAATTTGATGACGGAGCCGAGCCGGGCAAAGCCCATAACAATGAGCATGACGCCTGCCATAAAGGTGGCAATGATCAGGCCATCGATACCGTGTACCTGCACAATACCATAGACAATGACGATGAAGGCGCCGGTGGGTCCTCCGATCTGAACCCGGCTGCCGCCAAGCGCGGAAATGATAAACCCTGCGACGATGGCGGTATACACCCCCTTTTCCGGGGATACGCCGGAAGCGATGGCAAAGGCAATGGCGAGGGGAAGGGCGACCAGGCCTACGATCAAACCGGCCATAAGGTCCTTGCCAAACTGTTGCCGGGTATAATGCTTTAAAGTATCAAATATCTTTGGTCTGAACATTCTTTATAGTTTAACGGGCGGCGCATTCAACTGCAGCTACCTCATTTTCTTCCCGCCATTTATCATTGTATTTTACGAAAAACGATAGCCATATCGTCCTGGATAAACGCATCAAAAAGGGTTGCAATAAGATCATAAAACATCCATTTATGCCTATCC
>JAMFSL010000080.1 GCA_026225275.1 Puia dinghuensis | reverse complement strand
CAAATCTAGCACTCTGTAATTACATTTCAAAAATAATGCATCAGAAACTAAAGATCGAATATTGCAGTATAATTTTTGTTAACATCGTAATCCGTTAACATTCATGCAATAAAGTCCACAATCCACTTTTGGCTGCAATTCCCATGCCCACAGCCGCCCAATACCCCAAAAGGTCAAACTCTCCCGCCCGATCGGAGCGCTCACCGCCTCACTCCTGTCTCGCCCGCCACACGCTACCGCTTCATATCCCTGTCCCGCCCGACCACTACGCTGCCGCTTCTAGGTTCAGATGCTATCGCATCCTCTTCCCACCCATCGCCCCGCCCATGGGCATCTTATTCATCATCTTCATCATCTGCTTCATCTGCTCAAACTGCTTTAGGAAAGCATTGATCTCATTGATATCTTTCCCACACCCGCCCGCCAACCTCTTCCGCCGGCTTAGATCGATCACATCCGGATTCGCCCGCTCAAACGGCGTCATCGACCCGATGATCGCCTCAATCCCCTTGAAAGAATCATCACTGATATCTATGTCTTTGACCGCCTTCCCTACGCCCGGAATCATCCCCAATAGGTCCTTAATGTTACCCATTTTCTTGATCTGCTCCAGCTGCTGTTTGAAATCCTCGAAATCAAACTGATTCTTGCGGATCTTCTTCTCCAGCTTCCTCGCCTCCACCTCATCGAACTGCTCCTGCGCTTTCTCCACCAACGTGGTGATATCGCCCATCCCGAGGATTCGCTGCGCCATACGTTCGGGGTAAAATACGTCCAGCGTGTCCAGCTTCTCACCCGACGAAATGAACTTGATCGGTTTGGTCACCGTGTATTTGATCGAAAGAGCCGCCCCACCTCTGGTATCGCCATCCATCTTCGTCAGCACGACGCCGGTAAAATCCAATCGGTCATTGAAAACTTTGGCTGTATTGACGGCATCCTGCCCCGTCATCGAGTCGACCACGAAGAGGATCTCTCCGGGTGTCACGGCCTTCTTGATCGCCGTCACCTCGTTCATCATGACCTCGTCGACAGCCAGACGGCCCGCCGTATCGATGATCACGATATTTTTATTGGTAGACCGCGCCGCCTTAATGGCATTCTGCGCGATCTCGATCACATTCTTATTCTCGGGTTCGCTGTAGACCTCGACGCCGATCTGCCCCCCGAGAACTTTTAGCTGCTCGATGGCTGCCGGCCGATAGATATCCGCCGCTACCAGCAAGGGAGAAAGCCCTTTCCGCGTCTTCAGATAATTCGCCAGTTTACCGCTAAAGGTCGTCTTACCACTACCCTGGAGACCCGCTATCAGGATGACCGCAGGACTACCCTTCGCATTCAATTCGCTCTCAGCGCCGCCCATGAGCTCGGCCAGTTCATCCTTGACGATCTTGACCATCAACTGGCCCGGACTGACCGCCGTCAGCACCTTCTGCCCCATGGCCTTTTCCCTGACCGTATCCGTAAATTCTTTGGCAATCTTGTAGTTGACGTCCGCATCGATCAGCGCCCGCCGGATATCCTTGACCGTTGCCGCAATATTGAGCTCGGTGATCCGTCCCTCTCCCTTGATCTGCTTAAACGCCGACTCCAGCCGCTCCGACAAATTTTCGAACATAAATGTGTTGGTTTGTACGCAAAATAAAAAAGTGAACGTAACCTAAGCTACATTCACCCGGAAAAGGTACAAAAGTAAGGTAATTTCTGCCTCGGCGGCATTCTTTTCAGTGTATTTGTCTAGTCTATAATCTTTCGTTTAATTTATTCGCAAAACTCTGCGCCAGCCCTTAAACGCCCAAATAACTCCTCAGCATCTTCGAACGCGAGTTACTCCTCAGTTTGGTAATCGCCTTATCCTTGATCTGCCGGACGCGCTCCCTCGTGAGGTTAAACCTCTCCCCGATATCCTCCAGCGACATCGGATGATCCACGCCGATCCCAAAGAAAAAGCATATTACTTCCTTCTGCCGCTCCGTCAATGTCCTCAGGCTGCGGTCAATCTCCATCTTCAGCGACTCCTTATGTTCGATATTCTGATTCGCCATTTCGGCATTCGGATTCACCAGCACATCGATCAGTGTATTGTCCTCGCCCTCTGATAAAGGCGTATCCATAGAAACGTGGCGCGCAGAGATCCCCAGCGACGAAGAGACTTCCTCGATGTCCAGTTCCAGCAGCTCCGCCAGCTCTTCGGCAGAAGGCTCCCGCTCGAATTCCTGTTCCAGGGTGGAATAGGCCTTCTGAATACGGTTCGTGAGCCCTACTTTGTTGAGTGGTAGACGGACGATACGCGACTGTTCAGCGAGTGCTTGTAAGATACTCTGGCGGATCCACCAGACAGCGTAGGAAATGAATTTGAAACCGCGGGTTTCGTCAAAGCGTTGGGCGGCTTTGATCAGGCCCAGGTTGCCTTCATTGATCAGATCAGGCAGGGACAGTCCCTGGTTCTGATACTGCTTGGCTACGGATACTACAAAGCGTAAGTTGGCTTTGGTTAGTTTATCGAGAGCTTTCTGATCTCCCTGCTTGATACGGATCGCGAGTTTCACTTCTTCTTCCGGACTGATCAACTCTACTTTTCCGATCTCCTGCAGGTATTTCTCCAGGCTCTGAGACTCACGATTAGTGATACTCTTCGTGATCTTCAGCTGACGCATGCTCATAGGCAGAGGTCTTTAAAGGGTTTTTAGGTTCTAGCTTGTGCTTTTAATAGGTTGACGTCAGTCGCTTTTTTTAAATGTAGCTCCTTCCGTCAAGCCATCTTAAGTCTGCCTTCGGCAAAAAGCCTCCGGCTTTTTAAAAGGTAAATCGTATAAATTGTATAAAAACAGACGAATTTAGTCTTGGTAAAACGTATAAACTGAGCTTTTCTTGTATCCTTTGATCGTCTGGTGATTCGGGAAAGATGTATTGAGCAATTTAACGATTTTCGCCGCCGTAACCAATTATTTTAGTAACTCGTTGACTGTCAGCACCGCTACATTAAAATTTCCTTAAAATTCAGGGGGTGGGCATACAAAAACATACTTGAAAAAAAATTTTGATGGTTGATTTATTTTTCTATTATTGCATCCAGCCGGTCCGACAATGTGCCCACAAGCGTATTTCACGCACATTAACCGCAGGTTTGGCCATAACGAATCAAATGCAATAGATGACTAAGAAACAAATATTTACGGTAGAGTATCCGGTCAGGTGTTCACCTTCCATCTTATACGAATTTTTAAGCACGCCCGCAGGTTTGCAGGAGTGGTTTGCCGATAAAGTTGACGAACGCGATAATGTCTTCAGTTTCTCCTGGAATGGGACGACAGATAAAGCCGAAGTGACGGAATTCGAAACTGAAAAATACATTCGCTTTCATTGGATGGAGGCCCCGGCCGAAGAGTTTTTCGAATTCCGCATCGAGAAATCAGAAGTCACTAACCAGACCATCCTCATCATCAGCGATTTTGCGGGTAAGGGTGAGGTGAAGGACCAGACCCAACTGTGGAGCTACCAGGTTAAGGACTTATTCCACCGTCTGGGTAGCAACTAACATCCATCAATAGTTGATGCAGTGTAGATAACCTTTCCGGAGCCTCATCCCAGTGCTCCAGGCCCACGCGTGCCGATAACTTCAGCCATGGGCGTTCGGGCGGCATTCCTTCCATCCCACGCTCGGAGCTGTAGCTTCTAGTATCGGCCGCTCGCGCGTCCTCTCCCTCGATCCCCCCCGCAGAACTTTCTCGCGCCCTCTCCCCCATATGCCCGTAAGTCTCAGCCGTATGCTCATGGGCCCATTCATCGTCCGAAATCGAATATTCAAAACCCGCCGCCGCCAGCTCCACCCACCGGCGGCGTATCCCCGGCAGCAGTCTCTCCCGATAAGTCCCCTTTAAATGCAACGTGATACTGAAAGCATGCCCCCACAAAAAGAAAATCCTGACGGCCAAAATATCCTCCTTCCCAAACAGCCTTGGATAATCCAGCATCACCCACGGCAACCCCTTATAATTCTCCCCTTTTGAAATCTTGGGTTCTGTGCCGCCGCTACTCGGTGCGCGGCGGATCGGCGCTACTCGGTGCGCGCCGCCAACCCGTATCTCCCCGCTCAATTCCCCAAACATCGCAATGACTTTCCCCATGACCGAATTCTTCGTTAAAATCCACGTCGCATCCCTCACCAGCCGCATTTCCTCTGCCGAAAGTTGTACCTTTGCGAAGTTTTTGTTCATGACTTAAAGATACATGTTTAAAAAGCTAGATCTCCTCATCATTAAGGCCTTCATCGGCCCCTTTATAGC
Source organism: Puia dinghuensis (assembly GCA_026225275.1). Lineage (GTDB taxonomy): Bacteria > Bacteroidota > Bacteroidia > Chitinophagales > Chitinophagaceae > Puia > Puia dinghuensis_B. The sequence goes on along the minus strand of JAMFSL010000080.1, from coordinate 17,935 downwards.
CACCTTCTTTATCACCCTCTTCGTGTTGGTGCTACAGTTCTTCTGGCTATATATCGACGACGTCGTCGGTAAGGGTATCGACGCGTTAACAGTAGGACGTCTGGTCCTGTATCTCAGCGCCACCCTCGTCCCCCTTGCCCTCCCCCTGGCGGTACTGCTGTCTTCTATCATGACCCTCGGCAACCTCGGAGAAACGTTCGAGTTGATCGCGATCAAAGCCGCCGGCATCTCCCTCCTCCGCTTCATGCGGCCATTGTTCTTCGTTAGCCTCGCCCTCACCATCCTCGCATTCTACTTCAATAATATCGTGTTGCCGATCGCCAACCTCAAGATGAACACGTTGAAGTATGACATCATCGTCACTAAGCCGGCGTTCGATATCAAGGAAGGTGTATTTTACGATCGCATCGAAGGGTTCGTCATCAAGATCGGGAAGAAGGAGAGGGACGATTCCACAATCCGCAACGTGGTGATCTATGAACAGACTAATGGGGCGACTGATAATGTTATTATCGCGGATTCCGGCCGAATGGTCGTCAGCCCTGACAAACAATCTTTGATCTTCGTGCTGAAATCCGGCACCCGCTACCAGGAACAGGGCAATGGCGTCCCCAGCGGTAGCCAGTTGACACGTATGAGCTTTAAGCAGTACAAGAAGGTGATGGACCTGAGTTCGTTCAGGATGAATAAGACCGACGATAGTACCTTCAAGCATAACTACCAGATGTACAACCTCGCCCAGCTCAGCCGCGCCATCGATTCGATTGAAAAGATCGATGCCGGTTATATCGCCAGGGCAAGTAAGGATGTCAATAGCCAAATGAAATTCGCCGCCATGCTCGATACCACAGGGTGGGACGTGGCTGAGAAAGATACGTCGCGGTCAAAATACCTCATGTCCGTGAATTGGGCCAGCGATTCGCTGAGAAAGGTTTGGACCACAGCGCATCATCGCCGCGATTCCGTCGACAAGGCATGGGCGGCTGTGAAAAAGACCCGTGATTCCATCGATCAGGTGCACGCAAAAGCTCAGGCCGCCACCCAGGCAGCAGCTCAGGCCGCAGCAGCCAAAAAGAATCCCACCTCCTCTCCTGGTCATCCCACGGCCGGCGCAACGTCTGCCAGCCCTGACACAAAGCTCCCGCTTCCAAGCTCGGCCGTTCCCACGGCCTCTTCCTCGAACGGTCTCTCAGCGCCCGATCGCCCCCAAATCCCCGGCGGCGTGGCCATGAACCGCCTGGCCGACGAAAAGGATCCGCCGGCGCCTTCCTTCGCCGACCTCATCCCCGATTCGATGCAGGTTACGGTGCTCGATCATTCGATAACCGCCGTAAACGGCGCCAAAGTAGGCTTGGACCAACCCGTTCTGCTGTACAAGAACCAAGAGGACAATCTTCGCAAGCATGAGATTGCCTGGCATGAAAAGATAACCCTCGCCGTCGCCGTGATGGTCATGTTCCTGATCGGCGCGCCCCTCGGCTCGATCATCCGCAAGGGCGGTATCGGCCTGCCCCTCGTCTTCGCCGTCGTCTTCTTCGTGATCTTCTTCCTCTTAAACAACTTCGGCAAAAAATTCGTGAGTCAGGCCGTCCTGACGCCCATCGGCGGGATGTGGATGGCAACCTATGTCCTCACCCCCATCGGTCTGTTCCTGACCTACAAAGCCATGAACGATTCCCAGCTATTCAATAAAGAATATTATTTCCGCATCTCCCGCGGTATCCGGGCGTTCATTCAAAAGTTGCGCGAGCGCAAGAAACAGCCGGCCGTTTAGCGCCCGCACTACCGTCTAACGATCCGGATCACCGCCTCGCAGCGGCGTTCAATCATCCCCGTCTCCTTTAGCTGTCGCAATAACAAAAGCACTCCTTTTCGGCGCAGGCATCGTTGCATTCTCCCCTTTCACCGCCTTCCAGATCACCTCATTCATATCCCTGTCCGGCACCGCATCCTCCTTGGCTAAATTGAACAAAGCGGATTTCCGCGAGCTCCCATTGTCCGCCATATTCCGCGCCCCGATATCCACCCTCGCCGGAATCAATTGATAAGGCGCCAGGTTAGGCGTCGGGCTGAAACAGGCATACATCGGCAGCGCCGCCGCATCGTATTGGCTCATCGGTGGCAGCCCCAGGATCAATTCCATAGTCCGCAGCATGCCGGAAGTGGAGTACATGGTATGAATAACGCTATTCCGTTTCACATACGGCCCCACGATATAGGCAGGGCTCCGGTGGGCATCCACATGGTCTGGACCCGCCTGTGCATCGTCCTCCAGGATGAAGACGACAGATGTCGCCCAGATGGAACTTTTCGACAGGTGCTCGATGATGCGGCCAACCGCCAGATCATTGTCGGCGACGGCGGCGATGGGGGAATATTGCCCCTTCTGCTGGCCGCTGGTATGGTCGTCGGAGATGCGCAGCGTATTGAGCTGCGGCACGGCATCGATCGCCAGCAGTGAATCGAAATCCTTTTCCCAGGCATCGGCCCGCACCTGGTCCTGGATCTTCATGTTGAAGCCGGGCGAGTAGGGCGCGGAATGTCCTTCCAATGCTTTGATATCCGCTTTTCCATATGCGCCGAACTCACCATAGGTCCTGTAAGTGATCCCTGCCCGCCGGGCATAATCCCAGATCCAGCCGTCCCGCGGACCCCCGCCGGGTCCGCCGGTATCACCATAGCCCGGGCCGCGCTGACCATAATTCGTCGGCCAGGTTTTTTCTATCACATCGGTCGCATAGGCCCCCATGCTCCAGTTATGCCCGTCTTCGCTGACTTCCGCATCGACATAGAAATTATCGAGCAGCACAAAGTTCCGGGCCATGAAATGCTGGTTGGGCGTGACATTCTCCCCAAAAAGACACAGCGATGTATCCCCATTACCCTCCGGCATATCGCCGAGGACCTGGTCGTAGGTCCTGTTCTCCTTGATGATATAAAACACATGCTTGATGGGCGAAGGACTGCCAAATTTGCGTGGAACGGGATTTCCATCCACCCCCTCCGCCTCTTCAACCTTGGCAGCAGTAAAAGGCGTATTGGCATACACCTGCTGCGTATAGGTCTTCAGCTGTGCCGCGTCGGGGTCGTCGATAAATAACACCGTGCCCTTGAACAAACCGCCGATATATTCGATCTTACTCTTCACTGTCTGGCCGACATGCTCGCCGATATTGTTTTCTTTTTCAAAAGGCTGCGGCCCATTGGGGTTCGCCCGGCTGCCGGCCCCCTTTCCGTTGGCGACGATGATCTTATGCCCCAGCACCTTCACATTGGTGGGATACCAGCCGACAGGGATAAAGCCCAGGCTCCGGCTATTGCCCGTACCCGACACGTCGAAAACGGCCAGACAGTTATTGTCGGCATTGGCGATATACAGCTGGTGCTCATCCGCGGACAGGGCGAGGCCATTGGTGGTGGAACCTGCCAGCTTGGTCGGGAACAGAGTGGTAGCGATCGTCTCCGTCACCTGTCCCGACCGAGTGTCGATCACAGAGACGGTATTGTCATTCGCGTTGGCCACGTAAAGTACCGTGCCGCGGCGATTCAGCAGGAGCTCGTTGGGATGATTGCCGGTGGAGATGATACCCGCGATAACACTGTCGGCGGGATGATAGACCGCGACGGCCGCAGAGCCCCATAAGGAAATATACAGCGTCTTTCCATCGGGTGTCAGCACGCAGCTATAGGCAAAGCCGGGCAGCGGCATTTTTCGGCGGATACTACGGGTGCGCAGGTCGATGGTATATAAACAGCTATCCCCTTTCGTGACGGCGTACAGCGTATGGCCCGACTTGTCGATCACCATACCGGTCGGACAGACCTTCGCCGCGGGCCAGGGCACGCCCAGGCGTATCGTATCCACATTGGCCAGCCGGTTGTCGACGATATGATAGTCCAGGATCCAGTTGTCATAGCCACCTGACGCATAGAGGTCCTTTTCGTCGGGCGCGAAGGCCAGTCCATACCAGGATTTCCCTATTTCCTTTTCGTCCAGCACCTTCTCCGTATGCGGATCGAGCAGTTGGATAGACTGAGTGCTCTGCCCGTTGTTCGTAACCGCCATCAGTCGCCCCGACCGGCTCAGCTGGATGTTCAATGGCAGATCACTGAGCTCGCCCAGCATCAGCGACCGGCCGGCCGGACTAAGCCGCCACCCGTTGGGCAAAAGCACCTGGCCGCTTTGCTCCGTTTTACCCGGGCCCATTGCAGCATTCTCCGAGTGCCTCGCAGCGCTATCGGGTACCTGCGCGTATCCGTTAGCATAGATCACCAGGACGACGAACACGCCCCCCATCGACAAAAAAGGTTGTTTTATCCGCATATAGGGATAAAATTAGCCAAAAAATCACGGCGCCGGTGTTATCGTACCGACACCATCTTTCTGGTACTCACCAGCCGCCCGTCGACGATCAGCGAATAATTATAGATCCCCGCCGCATACCCCGACACATCCGCCGTGATCGTCCCCGGACCCTTTCCCGACAACGCTATCACCGCCAGCACTTTACCGGTGACATCCGAGATCTGCATCTGCGCCGAAGAAGCGCTCTGGGGAATGCTGTAACCGATGATGGTTGAACCGACAAAAGGATTCGGCACGTTCTGATTCAGCGAAGCCGCGGACTTTTGCGCCTGCACCATCGCCTTCAGTTCAGCCATCTGCGCCGCAAGTCCGACCATCTGCGTCCGCAGCGAATCGTTAGTCATTTGCATCGCATTGACCGCCATTTGCATCGCATTGATCACCGAGTCTTTACTATTGCTGCTGGCCGACAGCTCTTGCACCGCCTTCACCAGCGGCGGGACGAAATCGCCATACCGCAGCCCATAAAAGCTCTGCTCTGCATCCTTGGGTTTGTCGATACCGCTGAAGACAAAATTCAATGAATCAGCCGCCTTTTCCACGTCCTGGGCGACAAAACCCGTATAGGTGACGGCGGATTTATCCTGCATGGCCTGTTTCATCACCGGATCGTTCGATATGCTGGGGCTGCCAGACGGAACCGTGGAACTACCCTTTTGCAATTGGGCTTCGATCCCATCGATATCCAGCGTATAGGTCACCGGGTTCAGCTTATTGATAAAGGCCAGACCTGGGACGTTGGATTGAATATTCTTTTTGTACCGGCCGTCACTGAAATTCGTCCAGTTGGCATAGCCGCCGATGCTGGTGACGGACGAGCTGCCGATCCTTACCGAATTGCTCGCGGTCACCATAGCGCTTGCACCCAGCGCAGTGGCATTGCTCAGCGTGCCGCTGCTGACATTGGCATAGGCGCCAACCGCGGTATTGTCGCTACCTGTTGAATTGGAGTACAAGGCTTCCATCCCGATGCCCGTGTTTGCGCCGCCGGTTGTATTGTCATAGAGAGAAATATAGCCGGAGGTTACATTCCCGCTTCCGGTCGTATTCCTGTTTTCACTGTAAGTACCGGCGACCGTATTGTAGCTGCCGGTGGTATTACTGTACAAGGCCGAGACGCCGGCTGCCACGTTATAGTATCCTGTATTGCCGGCCCCGCCCCCAACGCCACTGGCTCCCAATAAAGCATCGTACCCGATAGCGGTATTGTAGCCTACGGGAGACTGGGTCCACATGCCGGCGTTTACGCCGACCATCGTACTATAGCTTTCACCACCATTGCCGTTGGTAAAGGCGTAGGCGCCGACAGCCGTATTATTGCTGCCCGTCACATTGTTATACAGAGTGCCATTCCCAATGGCTGTATTATTGATAGCCGTGTTGCTGGTTAGTGCCGCCCAGCCGACAGCGGTGTTCGCGTACCCGGTAGTATTGTAGTATAAGGCTTCGAATCCAACAGCCACATTGTTGAGACCCTGGGTGAGGGAATTGAGCGCCGTGAATCCATCCGCCACATTCGAATAGCAGCTCGTACAAGACGCCAGGGCATATGAGCCGGTAGCGGTATTTTGTCCATTAACGATGGGATTCTGGGCAAACAACGGCCGGCCGCAAAGCGCGAAGGCTACGCTCCCGGCGAAAAAAAGGTAAAACTTCCTCATTTTTAGTGTATTTAAGGGTGAACACCAAAGGTCATGGAACTCCAGACGGTCGAAAAGCGCCAATCGACAAACGCTCGATTTAATCTGCGGAAATCCGCTGGGAAATCGGCTGGTTTATCTACCATAAAATCCTCTACCTTTAGCCGCAAATTTTCGATCGGACCGTGGAAAAAAGCCAGCAAAATATCAGCATCCAGCGTTGGGTGGCGCTAGTCGCTGTAATCCTGTTTCTTCTGAAACTGGCAGCCTTCTATTTAACCCAATCCGTTGCCGTCCTGACCGATGCGCTCGAAAGTACCGTCAACGTCATTGCCGGCCTCATTGGCCTGTATAGCCTCCATGTCGCCGCCAAGCCCCGGGACGAAGATCATCCCTATGGTCATGGCAAGGCCGAATTCCTCAGTGCCGCCGTCGAAGGTGCCCTCGTCCTGATGGCCGGACTCATTATCATCTATGAAGCGATCGTCGACTTCATCCATCCTCACGCTTTACAGAAACTTGATCAGGGGATGTGGATCATCGGCTTTACCGCCCTCGTCAACTATATCGTCGGCGCGATCTGTATCCGCAAAGGAAAGAGCAACAAATCAGCGCAGCTGGAGGCCGGCGGCAAGCACCTGCAGACGGATACCTATTCGACCCTCGGCATCATCGTGGGGCTGGTACTGATCTGGTATACCAAGCTGATGTGGCTCGATGGGGTGGTGTCACTGCTCTTTGCCAGCTTCATTTTATTTACCGGCTATCAGATTCTGCGGACATCCATCGCCGGGATCATGGATGAGGCCGATGTGCAGTTGCTGGACGATATGGTCTCGTATTTGAATAAGCACCGCCGGGAGAACTGGATCGACCTGCACAATTTGCGGGTCATCAAGTATGGGGGTGGGTTGCATGTCGATTGTCATTTAACCCTGCCCTGGTATCTGAATGTGTTGGAAGCCCACGTCGAGATCGATGCCCTGACGGCCCTGATCAAAAGCCGTTTCGGCGAGTCCATGGAGTTCTTCGTCCATTCCGATGCCTGCCTCGACTTTTCGTGCCGGATCTGCACCAAAGAAAACTGTACCGTCCGCAAGCACGCCTTCGAACAGCGCGTCGAATGGACCTTCCACAACCTCGTCCCCAACCAGCGCCATGTCAGCCCCTGGATCGCCCCTCCCGCCGGGCGGCCGGAACAATTACAGCCGCGGTAACCGGAAATTCCTGTGGCAAAAGTGTAGTTTTTTATTATCTTGGGGCGCGTAGATGAACCCCAATATGCCTTATCTCCATCGGCCTTCGTCCATCCTATTGATATGCCTGTACCTGCTGTTCAGCACCGGGGCAAAGGCGCAATTCACTACTCCCGCCCAACCTGCCCCTACTATTGTCAATGTCAATGGCACGATCCAGCTGACCATCAGTTATACGCCGACGGTGTGTAACTACCGTAATGGCAGCATCGTCGTAAAGGCTACCGGCGGCGCCCCACCCTATCAATTTTCGGACGACGGCGTGACCTTTCAGAGTAATGGCAGCTTCACCGGCCTGTACCAGGGTAATTACACGGTCACCGTCAAAGATGCCAATGGGCTGTTCACTTCCAGCTTTATCACCCTTGACCAGTTATATGTCGGCTCCTATTTGCAATCGCCGGGCTACACCCGGCCCGCAAGCTGTTCCGCGACGGATATCAGCATCTCGCTGACGGCATACACTTTCTCTCAGAGCGTGGATCCTTGCCAATGGAGCATGGATGGCGTCAATTTCCAGGCCAGCAATACCTTCTCCAACCTCAGCGCCGGGAACTATACCTTTTTTGTCAAAAACGAATACGGCTGTATCGATTCGGGTTATTTTCCGATCCTCGCCAATTGTTCGATACAAGCCAGCTGGGATTATTCCAACAGCGCCTGCACGACCGACGGGCATATCACGGCAGCGACTGTCACGGGCGGAACGCCGCCTTACCAGTATGCCCTCAACGGGGGAGCTTTCCAGCCGGGGAACAGTTTCACGGGGCTCACGGCAGGATTGTATAAAGTGCAGGTGAAAGACGCGACAGGCGCGATCATGCTCTACTCCCTGCCGATCTTCCAATCCTGTGTGATGACCGCCACCGCTGCAGCCACCAACGCCGGTTGCAGTAACCAGGACGGCGCCCTGCAAGTCACGACCTCCGGCGGCACGCCGCCTTACAGCTATTCGATCGACGGGGCGACATTTCAGTCCTCTAACCTCTTCACGGGCCTGGCGCCGGGAAGATATACCGTCTCGATCAACGATGCCGGCGGATTGAGCGACACCGCCACGGCAACTATCGGCAGCAACTGCGCCGCCCGGGTGTCGGCAACGGTGGTCAACCCAATCTGTTTTGCCAACAACGGGCAGATCACAGCCACTGCGACCGGCGGCACGCCCCCTTACCAGTATGCCATCGATGCGTTGCCCCTCCAGCCCGGTAATGTTTTCAATCTCGTACCCACGGGCACTCACACCGTGACAGCCGTCGATGCCACCGGCCTGAAATTGACGACTACCGCAACCATCGTACAAATACCGACGCCCACGATGCAGGTCACCCTCCTGCCCACCACCTGCAACCATAATGATGGCACGCTGATCGTCACGGCGGAGGGTGTGCCTCCCTTCCAATACAGTCTCAATTCGATCGATTGGCAGAGCAGTAACCTTTTTACTAACCTCTACACCAACGATTACACCGCATACCTCAAAGACGGCAACGGCTGCGTAACGGCCTTGTGCTGCTTCTACATCATTCCCGATTGCATCAACGTAACGGCCGTCGCGACCCCCGGGCAGTGTGCACAGAGTAATGGTTCCATTACGGTGACCGTCACCAATGGGGCCGCTCCCTTTACCTATTCTATCGACGGCGCCAATTACCAGTCCGGGAATGTCTTCAACGGTTTGGGGCCCGGCAATTATACCATCACCGTCAAAGGCGCGGATGGCGAGATTGGTAGTACCGGAGCCACCATTTTATCCAATTGTCTGGCGGTCCATGCCTTTCAAACCCTCACCGCCTGCGGCAATGGCAGCATAACTGCCTATGCGGAGTACGGCACACCGCCTTATCAATACTCGTTGGATGGGAGCAACTTTACGAGCAACGATTTCTTCCCCGGTTTGCAGGCAGGCCCTTATACGCTGATCGCCAAAGATGCCACAGGAGCGACGGCCACGGATGCCGGATTTGTCAGTGTTTTTGCAGGGCCGCAAGTGACCGCAACGGCAACGGCCGCCACCTGTCTCAACGATGATGGTACGATTACCCCCTCCGCCTCCGGCGGCACCGCTCCCTATGTGTTCTCGCTCCTGAACGATGGCGTTACCTCGACCGCGCTGTCAGGTCTGGCCACAGGCGTATACCAGCTAACGGCCACTGACGCGTTAGGATGTCCGGCCATTGTGCAAGTAACCGTCCCTTTAACCAACGACCTCACGGTCAGTACAGGGACCGGTCAGACGGTTTGCGAAGGACAGCCCGTCACCTTGCAGGCGACATCCCCTGCCAGCAGTTTCTCCTGGACGCCATCAACGGGCCTCAGTGATCCGACTATCGCCAATCCAGTCGCTACTGCGGCGTCGGACATTCAATATATGGTGACGGCCAGCCTGGGGCCCTGCACGGCTCAAAGCACTGTGATGCTGACCGTATTGCCGGCTCCCGTACCGGTGGTCTCGCCCGACACGACCATTTGCTTTGGTAAAAGCGTACAACTGTCCGGCAGCGGTGGGGTCTCCTATAGCTGGACGCCGGCAACTTATCTGGACAACAGTACCTCAGCCGACCCAACGGTGGTACATCCCGATGCCTCTGTGACCTATAACCTCTCCGTCACCGGCGCCAATGGCTGTCCTTCGGTTCAAAAGGCTGCGGTCGTCGTCACCGTATCTGCCTTGGCCGCTGTGTCTGCGGGTAATGACACGACCGTAGCCATCGGGCAGCCTTTGCAGCTGAACGCCGTCGACGTCAATAACACCGGTTTCACGCAATATGTCTGGTCGCCTTCGACCGGCCTGAACGATCCCGATGTGGCGATGCCGGTTGCCGTACTGGACCAGGACATAACCTACACCGTGATGGCCAGCACACCCGCAGGCTGTGAGGCCGCTGCGACCGTACAGGTCAAAGTGTATGCGGGACCGGATATCTATGTGCCCAACGCATTTACCCCGAACGGAGATGGGCATAATGATGTGATCAGAGCGATCCCGGTCGGGCTCCGGGATTTCAAATATTTCAACATCTATAACCGCTATGGGCAGATGGTCTTCTCCACGGCCGATCCTTCCAAAGGCTGGGATGGCATAATAGGCGGGAACCCACAACCCACCGCCACCTTCGTGTGGCAGGCCGAAGGAGTGGACTACAAAGGGAATGCCGTCCGCAGGAAAGGCTTCGTGATCCTGATCAGGTAGGCGCCCGGAACCAAACGTTACACTCCTGTCGCAATTTCGTACAATCGCCGTCCAGCACAAAAACCTAACTATTTAGCCCTCAATAGCTTAAAAAACCGGCATACTTGTAGCCCCGATCCTCTTACCAACAGCCCTCACTATGCTCAAAAACTATTTCCTGACCACCTTCCGCAACCTGCGGAACAAACCAACCTATAGCGTATTGAACATCGCCGGCCTCGCCCTCGGCATCGCCTGCGCCACCCTCATTTTCCTTTGGGTGGAGAACGAAGTCACCTGGGACCATGCGGTGGCCAATCGCAACCAGATCTACTGGACCCGCCTGAACATGCCCTATAACGGCACCATCACGAGTTTCGATAATGTCCCGGGTCCCCTGGCGCCCGCGGCGATAAAGACCATTCCAGGTATCCGCCTGGCAGTCCGCATGTCTGACCGAGAACGGCGCCTCTTTTCCATCGGCGACAAAGCGATTTATGAAACCGGTACGTTCGCCGACTCGACCTATTTTAGTCTGCTCAAAATCCCTTTTATCAAGGGAAGTCCCGTCGGCTGTCTGCGCCAACAGCATTCCATCGTCCTCACGGAATCTTTAGCCCATACATTCTTCGGTGACGCAGACCCCATCGGTCTGCCGCTGAAGATGAGCAACAATATAAACTACACCGTTACCGGTGTCGTGTCGGATTTCCCGGAAAACCAAACCTTGAAATTCGATTGGCTCGCAGCCTTTGATGATTACACGGACGAACAGACATGGCTGCAAGGCTGGGGAAGTTTTGGCCGGCCCACTATCCTCGAACTCGAACCCGGCGTCGATCCTAACGTCATAGCACAAAAACTCACCGCCCTCATCCGGCCAACGGATCCGGCCTATGCAAAAGTCGATATGCTCCTCTGGCCGATGAAAGACTGGCATCTGTATAGCCAGTTCACCAATGGCAAACCCGATGGCGGCGCCATCAAATTCGTCAAACTCTTTTCCCTCATCGCCTCTATCATTCTGATCATTGCCTGCATCAACTTCATGAATTTGTCCACTGCCCGCGCGGGGCAGCGGGCAAGGGAAGTCGGCGTGCGCAAGACCCTGGGCGCGCTGAAACAATCGCTGATCGGCCGGTTTCTCGCCGAGTCGCTGATCCTCTCTTTTATGTCCGTCGTACTGGCCGTGGGCCTGGTATGTCTGGCGCTGCCGTTGTTCAATGACCTGGTGGGCAAGCAGCTTTCCTTTGATCCGTTGGCCCCTGTCCATCTCGCCGGACTGCTGACGATTGGTATCGGCTGTGGCCTGCTGTCCGGCAGCTACCCGGCCTTCTATCTCTCCTCTTTTAATCCTGTCGTGGTGCTGAAGGGGATGAAAATCCACACCCGAGGGAGTGCCGGTTTTATTCGCAAGGGACTCGTCACCCTGCAATTCGTTGTCTCCGTTACTCTCATCATTTGTACCGTTATCATTTATCAGCAGGTTCAGTATCTCAAGGATCGCGATCTGGGGATCGATAAGCAAAATCTGCTGTACCTGGATGTCCAGGGAAAAATGGCTGAGCATTTTGACGCCATTCGGGATCATTTGCTGGCTACGGGAGTGGTGGATCAGGTGGCGTTGAGCTTTAGTCCACCACTGTCCATGTGGAGCGGAACGGATAACCAACACCTCATATGGCCCGGCGATGATCTCAACAGCAAGGAATTCATCAACCAGGAAACTGCCACACCCGGGTATGTCGCAACCCTGGGATTAAAAATAAAGGAAGGCCGCGACTTCCATCCCGATGCCAATACAGACAGCAACTCCATCCTCATCAATGAGAATCTGGCGACCCTGATGGGCAAGGCAGGCAAAGCGGGTAACCGGGTCATCTACTTCGATGGCCAAAATCGTACGCCGGTGACTATTGTAGGCATCGTCAACAATTTTGTGTTCAATAATATGTACGGCAATTCCGCTCCCGTGTTTATTTCCTGTAATCCCCAATATATCTCCAGCCGTCATAGTATCGATATGCGGCTGAAACCCGGTACCCATCCATCCGATGCCATTGCAAAGATCTCCGCCGTCATCAAGGCCGACAATCCCGGTTATCCCGTGGAGGTCAAGTTCGCCGACAATGAATACAACCGGCGCTTCGCCGACGAAACCCGTGTCGGAAAATTGTCCAGTCTCTTCGCCGGCCTGGCCATCTCCATATCCTGTTTAGGGCTCTTCGGCCTGGCTGCTTACACCGCTGAGCAGCGCAAAAAAGAGTTGGGCATCCGCAAAGTCCTCGGGGCTTCCGCTTCCGGTCTGGCCGGGCTGCTGTCGCAGGAATTCGTTCAGTTGGTTTTGCTGTCCTGTCTCATCGCCTTTCCACTGGCGTGGTGGGCCATGGGCAACTGGTTATCCGGCTACGCTTACCGGACGGCTATCCATTGGTGGGTCTTTGCGGCCGTCGGCCTCAGTGCGTTGTCGATCGCTTTGCTGACGGTTAGTTTCCAGGCCCTCAAAGCGGCGTTGGCCAATCCGGTTAAGACGCTGAGGGCGGAGTAGCTGAGCAATCAGCCAGCGCCTCCATGATCGGCCGCTTCATCTGTATATCTATTTTAGGACAATACAATATCGAATATGCTGAAAAATTATTTCCTCGTCGCCTTACGCAATTTCCGTCGTAACAAGACTTTTTCCTTTATCAATATCGTCGGCCTCTCGATCGGCATCAGCGCTTCGCTGGTGATCTTTCTGCTGGTCCAGTACGACTTTGCCTTCGATAAATTCGAAAAGGAAGGGTCGCGGATCTATCGGGTGGTCGTCCATGGTACGAACAACGATGGCATCTGGCGCGGCAGCAGCCTTGCTGAACCCATGGCGGACGCTGCCAGGAAGCAGGTCTCCGGCCTCGGGATCGTGGCCCCTTTCCGCACCCTGGATGAGACGCGCGTCACGATCCCCTATCCCAATGTCAACAGCCCACTCGTCCTGCGAAAACAAAAAGATATTCTTGTCGCCGATTCCAATTATTTTCATCTTATCGGTTATACCTGGCTGGCAGGTTCGCCGATGACGGCTACGCGGGAGCCTTACCAGGTTGTCCTCACTGAAAAGAACGCCGCCCTCTACTATGGCAAGACCGCCTATACCGACATCATCGGCAAATCCATCATTTTCGATGATACGATCCAATGTACCGTCACGGGTATCGTCAAGAACCTGCCCGGCAATTCAGACTTCTATTTCGGCACATTTATCTCGCGGCCGACGTATTATACTACCCGGCTGAAACCGGAGGGCTTTGGTCAATGGGGCTACACTAATTCTGCGGATCAGCTGTTCGTCCGGCTGCTGCCCGGCGTAAAACCCGCCACTGTCAAAGCGCAACTCACGAAGGCCATCATTGCTTTGAACGGCAAGCCTGACCCCAATGACCACTCCACGGTGGAGGGTGACCTTCAACCGCTCGACGATCTCCACTTCAATCTGGACTACGGCGTGTTCGACAATAGTCGTCAGGCACATAAACCGACGTTGTACTATCTGTTGGCAGTAGCCGCTTTTTTACTGCTGCTGGCCGCCATCAACTTTATCAACCTGACGACAGCCCAGGCTTCTCAACGTGCGAAGGAGATCGGTATTCGCAAGACTATGGGTAGTCACCGCCGCCAGCTGATTTTTCAATTCCTCACCGAGACCTTTGTGCTGACGCTGATGGCCACGATCCTGTCTTTGGTGCTTTTGCCCTTTCTGCTGAAAATATTTGCCGACTTCATCCCAGCTGACTTTCATTTCAACCTGCTTGAGCAACCCGGTGTGATCGGTTTCCTCCTTGGGCTGGTCTTCGTCGTCACGGTCCTTGCCGGCGGATATCCCGCGCTGGTTCTCTCCGGTTTCAAGCCTGTCCTTGTGCTGAAGAATCAGTCTTTTGCGGGGAGCGGTGCGACACGCTCGGGCTGGCTTCGGAAATCGCTGACGGTTTCCCAGTTCGTCATCGCCCAGGTCTTTATCATCGGTGTCCTCCTTGTTTCGAAGCAGATTGACTACGCCATCAACAGGGACCTTGGTTTTTCACGGGACGCGGTCCTCTGGTTCCGGACGAACTCGCGCCAGGAGGCCAGCAAGAAATCCGTCCTGCTCGACAAGCTAAGGGACATCCCCGGCATATCACTGGTCAGCATCTCGAACAATCCGCCTTCGAGTCATGGCACCTGGACGAGCAGCATGGTCTTTAATGACGGAAAAAAGGAGATCCACGAAAATGTGCAGATGAAATTTGCGGACAGCAATTATTTTCGGATGTACCAATTCCGACTACTGGCAGGTACTGGTATCCCTCAAAGCGACACCCCCAACGCAGTCGTCATCAACGAAACTTATCTTCATCTTCTGGGCTACCAGGATCCTCAGAAGATCATTGGAAAAGAGATATCGGGCAATCTGCGCATTGTCGGGGTGATGGCCGATTTTTTTCCCGAGTCGCTCCGGGTGCCGATAAAGCCGCTGCTGATCGCCAACGGGATGAAAAATGCGAAACTCTTTAATATTAAACTTCAGGCAAACAGGGCCGATGGGTCTCAATGGCCGGCAACGATAAGTGCAATTGGGAAGGCTTTCCGCGCCGTGTATCCGAATGATGATTTCGATTATCAGTTCGTCGATGAAACGGTGGCGAAATTCTATACGGCGGAAAAGAATATCTCGCGGCTGCTGGCCTGGGCGACGGGGCTTACCATTTTTATCAGCTGTCTGGGACTGCTGGGGCTGGTGATCTATGTGACGAACCAGCGGACAAAAGAGATTGGTATTCGCAAGGTAATTGGCGCTTCGGTTACGAGTTTGATCGTGTTGTTATCACGGGATTTTTTGAAGCTGATAGGGGTGGCGATTTTGATAGCGGTGCCGATTGCCTGGTGGGGGAGTCATAAATGGCTGGAGAATTTTGCGTATAAGACTACGCTGAGTTGGTGGATCTTTGCTGCCGGCGGCGGGGTGCTGTTGCTGGTCGCGCTGATTATTCTGTGTGTACGGACGCTGCGGGCGGCGATGGTGAATCCGGTCAGGGCTTTGAGGAGTGAGTGATGCTTTTCGCTAACTCTTTACCGGGGAATCGATCCACTTGCCCGTCGTCGGCGCAACATAATTATTCATTTGATCCAGCAGGTCTTCAATATTATGGCCAACCAAAAGCATTTGTCGATTGACTTCCTTTAGAAATCCCTTATCCACCATCGTCTGTGCAAGCGCGATCAGGGCATCATAAAAATGATCAATATTGAGTAAAGCGACGGGCTTCTGGTGAAGGCCAAGTTGCCCCCAGGTCAGCATTTCAAATAAGTCTTCCAACGTTCCAAATCCGCCCGGCAGCGCAATGACCCCGTCACACAATTCGCTCATTTTGGTTTTCCGTTCGTGCATACTTTCGACAAGGATAAGCTCGGTCAGTCCAGCGTGAGCGATCTCTTTCGATTGCAAAAACCGGGGCAACACGCCAATGACTTTACCCCCGTTCTTCAAGACGCCGTCCGCAACCGCGCCCATCAGTCCCACATTGGCGCCGCCGTATACTAACCCGATGTCCCGTTTCGCCAATATTTGCCCAAGCAAATCAGCCTGCGCCTTAAAATTCGCATCCGTTCCGGCGTTGGCGCCGCAAAAAACTGTAATCCTTTTCATAGATTGTAAATGTAAAGATTTAATAACACTTTAGAATCCCGGCAAGATTCTGAAATCTTGATCCATAGGGTCAACTCAAAATAGAACCTTTAGAGAATGAGGCAGTTGTACACTTCTGATCCAATTGGTGCGAAGCCTTCGCACCAATTGAGTTGCGGAGTTTACCGATCTACAGACCAACTTTCCGCATACAGATGCGAAAGCACTAGATCTTGCATCGTTCTGGAAGATGGAGCTTGATGCATTGGTCAGGGAACGGGATCATTGAAGTATAGGCGAAGACACATTTCCTTTAAATAGCGTTGCCTATCGACGTTACTTCATGCAGCAACTCAACTGAAAATGTGAAGATTTAATAGTTCACAATTTTACATTATTTTATCTTCGCACTGATTGCCATGAACCTCGACCCTCAACTATACACAATTACAACTGCCGGCCGTCTCCAGTTAGAGGCTATGGGCTATATCATTGAGGGCCTTCCATCGGGAGAAACGCTAGAAACATTCCTGCCTCAGTTTATGCCAAATTTTGATCTCTTGACCTTACTGAAAGTTGTAGAGCAATCCTTTGCCACTACCACGTCTCTGCCTGTCGCGCGGCACATTCGATATCGACGTGGTAGCCAAACTTTCCAAATCTCCTTCAAAAATGCAACTGTTGATCCAGATGATGCGGCATATTTTGACCGCATTTTTTTCTGGCAGGGGAAGGACCTCTGCGTAGAACACTGCTATTGTTTGGTGCCATTGCCTTATCAAAACAAAGGCTTAATCAAGCCCGTTTTTCAGGCCAGTTTGCAACAATATGTCAACGCTGGCGTTAAAAAGATCACGGTACATGCAGCGCTAAAGGGCGGCGGTTACACTTGGGGCAGATGCGGATTCGTAGCGGTAGATAGGAAAGAGGTAGAAGTGATTCTGGAAATGGCAATCAAAATGTTGACTTTCAATGAATTAGAACCAGTGAATCGGATTTTTTCAAAATATTATTCCGACAACCCCAAGGGCGCTGCTTTTCCGATGGTATTATGGGCGGGTCTTCCCGGGATGAAGGAAGTCCTGCTAGGAACGGACTGGTTGGGCGAGGTGGATTTGCAAAATCCTGAACAATTTCGTAACTTTAGTAACTATGTCTTTAGATCATAAATCTCGTGGAGATGCCGGAAATGTAGGAGAAGAGCTAATGGCTAATGTCTCTGAACTTGAAGAGAAAGGTACCGTCGTGGACATGGCCATCAAAGATGGCTACTTTACGCTTCCCGGGGCGCTTGCTGCATATCACATGAGTGAGATTGAGTATTTTTCCTATTCGCTCATCCGGGATAAGGATAAATTAGAAGGCACGGCCAAAGAAAAACAGCTTGTAGATGCTGTCTTACATTTGGTTGAAATATTTCAAGTTCCGAGCGCATCCTTTGCACCTGCCGGAAAACAAATCATGCAAAAGCTAAAAGCTATAGTTGGTTCGGAGCCCTTGTCAAACGACGAAGTAAATAATCTCGCTAACGCTTGGTAATCCTTATTTGTACGATTAAGAACCCGCAGGCGAAAAAATCCACTTCCCCGTCGCCGGAGCCACATAATATCAGCAAGTTCACGAACTCCTCTCCAACTTGAGGTGCCAATTTGGCTCCTCAAGTGCTGAACTACAAGGATGTGCAATTGATTAGAATTTGCAAGCAGGACCTTGGCCTTTAAAATCAGGGTATTGAACTTCTACCCAAAGTTCGCCGCTTTTTTCATTTAAAGTGAAGAGCCAGGAGTCGCCTTTCCTACAACCATAGAAATACTTTAATTGAGAATTGTTCGACAGTGGAATCGAGTCCGACAGCGGAAT
>JAMFSL010000079.1 GCA_026225275.1 Puia dinghuensis | reverse complement strand
GAATGGGCTGCGTTCGGGGGCATAGTCATCGTTATAGTCATCCCAGGCCCAGCCTCTGCCAAGGCCATTGTCCTGCCAGTTATTGTCTATTAGCCAGATATTCTTACCCACCCTTCTCATGAAGTCGATAACCGGCTGTGCAGCATATGCAGGATGAAGGAAGGTCGGATCGCCTGAAGGCATCACGAAGAGTGCCGTATCGTTGATCCGGTATCGCATGCCCACCAGGGAATCGCCCAGGTAACTCAGCCCGGCGTACAAGGAAAAAAGCTTTGTATTGCTGGCCGGGATGAAGTATTTATCTCCCTGGTAATTGTATAGATAGGCGGCCTTGCCCGGGTCATAGAGAGAGATGCCGATCTGTGCCGACTGCAGACCTGGCTGCGCCAACAGGCTATCCTCAACGAATTGCTGCAAAGAATGGCCGGAAGATCTTCCCGGCGACGTTCCTGTTCCGGGAGCCATAGCAGAATGGGAAGGGCTGCAGGCCTGCCAGCCGTAAGCAGACAGGACAAGGATCAATGCAAAAAATCGTAGTCTCATCTTGAAAGTAATGCTTTACCTGCAAGATAACGAATTAGCGGATCGGGCGCCCCTGGCATCCGATCCGCTGTAAACCGATCACTGAGACCGTCATTTGATACCCCCGTGACAGCCGATGATGGTCGCATTGATATATTCCGTTTCCAGAATAAACCTGACGGTAGCCGCTACCTCTTCCGGCCGGCCGACCCGCCTAACCAATATCTGTTGACTATAGCTGGCAAAGGCACCCGCTTTGGCATCGGGAGTAAACTGATCCCACCAGGGTGTGTCGATGACCCCCGGCGAGACGGCATTGACCCGCAATGGCGCCAACTCTCTGGCAAGGATAGGCACCATGATCTCCAACGCACCATTCATGGCAGCCAGACCCGATGTGCCGGGCAGTCCCGCCGTAGCACTGATCGCGGTGATCAGGGTGATGCTGCCGCCGGGCCTCATACAGGGCAATGCCGTTTGCAGGACGTCCAGCTGTGGCCAGAATTTTTCGTCGAAGGCCTCCCGTAGACCGGTCAAAGCCAGGGTGCGGAATTCTCCGGCACCCTTCCCCCCGCTCAGAGCCAGCACCAAATGATCGATATCTTTTTCTTTCCCGAAGAAGGCCGCCACATCCTCATGATGCCGGGCATCCAGGCTCATAGCTTTGACAGCAGGCAACTCCTGCCGGAGTGCCGCCAGTTTCTTCGGATCGCGGCCAATGGCCGTCACATCGGCATTTTCAGCAGCCAGGAGGTCTACTAATGCCCGGCCGATGCCGGAAGTGGCTCCGGCAATAACGACTCTTTTGTTTTCCAGTGTTGTCATGTTTTTTTTACAAAATTGCAGCATTGCGACAGGCGGACTATTGACCGGACCCTGCACATCATTGACCAGATACTGCATTCGATCGGTATTCCAGCGGAGTAAGGCCGGAGCCTTTTTTGAACGAACGATTGAAGGAGGATGGTTCGCTGAATTGAAGCTTGTAAGCGATCTCTGCGACGGAAAGATCGGTATATCTTAAAAGGACTTTGGCTTCCTGTTGGATCATTTCGGCAATGTGGTCGCTGGCAGTCCTGCCCGTGACTTCTTTCACTACGCGGTTCAGATGGTTGGGTGTCACGTACAGCATATTGGCATAGTCGGCCACCCTTTGCAGAGACAGATAATGCTCATGTATCAATTTCCTGAATTTGATCGCCAGCGCAGTGCTCTCCGATATCTCCGTATTGTCGTCCACATAGCTGCGTTTCAATTCGAGTAGAACCAGATAGAGGTAAAGCTGTACTGCTTTTTCCCGTCCCGCTTGTTGCCCCTGCAGCTCACTGTCGATCCGGTGTAGCAGTTCCTCCACCCGTTGGATAGCAGGAGCCTCCAGCTGGAAGAGAGGGTTGCCGGCATAGCTGAAAAAGGGGAACTCCTTCGCTATCCGGGCATCAGGAATGACCTCATCGAGGAAACCGGGGTTGAAATGGGCATAGTAACCGAAAATGTCTTCGCTGATGTTCTTTTTGGAGAACAGCTGGTTGGGGAAAGAACAATTCACTACGCCGGGCGTCTGGGAAAAATGCTCCAGCCCCATCTGCAATTCGCAGCTGCCCCGCAATACCAGGCCGATCCGGTAAAAGTCACACCGTAATGGTCCCATCGGATGCATCCGGAGGCCGTCGCTGGAATACAATTCAAAGTTGTCGATTTTGAACCGGGGCCCGGCGACATTGTTTCCGAAAGGAGTGAGGTTAACTTCCACCCTATGGACCGGACGAAACTTGTCGTCCAACGTGTATTGAGGGATTTGCTTCATCCCCGCTCCTGCGCCCGCAGCCATCTTTCAGGTATTTCATTGCTGCTGGCCAACAGGTAGTCCTGGTAGGAGCAGGCGATGTATTTACTATCCGGCAATTGCATCCACCAGCGTTGTGTCTTCTTACTCTGGAGAAAAGTCGTTTCCACTTCCGCGAAGGCAGTCCGGTATTCGATGAAAAAATCCCGGTCCGAGAGAGCGGCCTCGCGCCGGCCTTTGCTTTTTCCGTCTATCAGGTACCACAGCATGTGACTGATCTGCCGGGCCGTCAGCTGCCCCGTATCCCGCGAGGGCATATAGCCATAGATGCCGATCGTATTGATATTATGGCTGAGTCCGGCATAGCGCATCAGGATACAGGCTTCTTCTCCATTGAATCCATTAGGGGAAAGTTCGTTGGCGGGAGCGAATGCATGGGCAATCGCTGAAATATCGAAGCTGAACAGGTGAGAATTGCGGATCACCGGCTCCATTTCTTCTATCTTGTCTTTTACGCTGCCCAGCCGAAAGCAATCAAAGCGCAGCTTATCCATCGTCTCCAGCATATGAGGATGGACATAGTAGCTCTGAAAGCCGATATGGTTGTAATGACTGATATAATTCGGTTCGCCGGTGAGCATTTCCATGAGGAAATTATCGCTCCGGTGTAAGGAATGAATGTCCAGGTCAATCAGGGCATCTACGCAGGTCGCCTCGATAATGTGTTTTTTGTCGGCGTAGGTATAATATTGGGACAGCGTCAGGTCGTGCGAACCGCCCAGTATAACAACCGTCTTGCCGATAGCCGTCAGCTCGCGCAGAACGGTCTTGAGCGCCGCGTACGTATCGGCCAGGGTGGCGCCGGCGCGGATATTGCCGGCATCGGCCAGCTTGATATCGGAATGCCAGTAGAACAATTGATAGAATTCCTGGCGGATGACATCGGGGGCGCCGGCGCCGCGCCGGTCCCGGCCGATCCCTCTTTCTTCTTCACAGCCTACGATTATCAGATCTGCTTCGTACAGGTCAGGGAAAGTCTCGTCGTATGCATCGATCGTTTTACCGATCTGTCCATCCTTATATCCCTGGTCTTGCGAGAGCTCGGCCAGATTAATGGGATCCAGGAAATCACTAATATGGAGGTTGGGCGACATGAAATACGCGTTTGGGGACAAACTTAGCACAAATCAGCCAATCTCTTATCTTTGCCGGATGGAGCAATTGTTACAACAAATCGAGCAATACAGGCAGGAGATTGCCGCCATTGTTCCCGATGGGGCGGAAGCGTTGGAAGCTTACCGGATTCGTTTTCTCGGTACCAAAGGGATTGTCAAGAACCTTTTCACGGAAATGAAGAACGTTCCTGCCGACCGGAAAAAGGAATTCGGCCAGGTACTCAACGATTTCAAACTGCTGGCCGAATCACGGTATGAGGGCTGGAAAAGCCAGCTGACCACCGGCGACGCCGAAACAGCCAGTACGATAGACCTCAGTCTCCCCGGAGATCCGCTGCCCCTGGGCACTCATCATCCTATTACGCTGGTACGTGACCGCATCGTCCATATCTTCGGCCGGCTGGGATTTTCTGTGGCAGAAGGCCCGGAGATCGAAGACGACTGGCATAATTTTACGGCGCTCAATCTGCCGGAAAATCATCCGGCCCGGGATATGCAGGACACCTTTTACATTCATCAGCATCCTGACTGGCTGCTACGGACTCATACCAGCAGCGTCCAGGCCCGCGTCATGGAAAGCCAGCGGCCGCCCATTCGCATTATTTGTCCCGGCCGCGTTTACCGCAACGAAACGATCAGCGCAAGGGCCCATTGCTTTTTCCATCAGACAGAAGGATTATATATTGATGAGAACGTGTCTTTCGCCGACCTGAAACAAACACTGTATTTCTTCGTGCAGGAAATGTTTGGGAAGGATGTAAAGGTCCGCTTCCGGCCTTCTTATTTTCCTTTCACCGAACCCAGCGCCGAAATGGACATCAATTGCCGGATCTGCGGCGGCAGCGGCTGCAGCGTGTGCAAGCATACCGGCTGGGTCGAAATCCTCGGCAGCGGGATGGTGCATCCTAAAATGCTGGACAACTTCGGCATCGACAGTAATAAGTATACGGGGTTTGCCTTCGGAATGGGGATCGAAAGGATCTGCCAGCTCAAATATCGTATCAATGACCTTCGCCTTTATTCCCAAAACGATGTCCGCTTTCTGCGGCAATTCACCGGAGCCGTATAAATATGCGGGCAATACGCTTATCAAAAATATGGCGCATTGCCCGCAAACATTTAATTTCGGTCCTTCGGACAAGAGGCTTCCAGCCTCTTAAAGTGCTAACTATGGTACAGACAATCGGCGTTTGCGGAGCAGGCACCATGGGCAGTGGAATTGCCCAGGTGGCAGCCATGGCTGGTTACCGGACGATCCTCTACGACATGGACGCGGGGATGATAGCAAAAGGCCGTGCAGGCATCGAAAAAAGCCTGGCATTGCTGCAAGAGAAAAGCAGACTGACGGAGGCTGAACGGCAAGCTACGCTGGATCGACTTTCTTTTATCCACCGGGTGGAGGATTGCATCGCCGACCTGATCATCGAAGCCATTGTCGAAAAGCCGGATATAAAACTGGACCTTTTTCTCCGGTTAGCCTCAGTCAATGACCCGAAGACGATCCTTGCCTCCAATACCTCTTCTCTCTCACTGGATGCCCTTGCCGAAAAGGTCCCGGGACCCGAGCGCTTTGCCGGCATGCATTTTTTTAATCCCGCACCGCTGATGAAGCTGGTGGAGGTGGTGCATACGCTGCATACAGCCGAAGAGACAACCCAAACAGTCATGCAGGTGGCCCGGCAAATGGGCAAAACGCCGGTGCGATGCAAAGATGCCCCTGGCTTTATCGTCAACCATGTGGCCCGCCCCTATTACCTGGAGGCGTTGCGGCTGCTGGAAGAAGGGCTCAGCGATCCGGAGACGATCGACGCGCTCATGGTGGCCACCGGTTTCAGGATGGGGCCTTTCCGCCTGATGGACTTGATCGGTAATGACATCAATTATGCAGTCAGCATCTCAGTATACGAAGCAATGGGACAACCCGAAAGGCTGAAACCTTCCCCGATCCAGCAGCAAAAGGTGCAGGAAGGGGCGCTGGGCAAAAAGACGGGCAAAGGATATTACCGGTATGAATAATTCTACATCAAAAAAAAGGATATTGGTCACGGGCGGCGCCGGCTTTCTCGGTGCTTACATCATCAGAGAACTGGTGGAAAACGACTTTGCCGTGCGGGCTATCCACCGCAACAGACCGATGCCTTTTTCCTTGCCTGACGCCATCCGCGAGAAGGTAGAATGGGTGCACTGCGATATCCGTGATCCTCTTGGCCTGGAAGACGCCATGGCGGGAGTAGACGCAGTTATCCACGGCGCAGCAAAAGTTTCCTTTCTGAAAAAGGATCGCCGGGAATTGTTCAGCGTCAATATTGACGGTACCGCCCATGTCGTCAATGCCGCCCTCGCCATGCAGGTTCCGCGTTTCATTCATGTCAGCTCTGTGGCCGCTCTGGGCAGAACGAACGGCGGCGAAGTAACAGAGGAAAAGAGCTGGGAGGACAGCAAATACAATACGAGTTACGCCATCAGCAAATTCTATGGAGAGATGGAGGCCTGGCGCGGCATCGGCGAAGGCTTACGGGGCGTCATCGTCAATCCCAGTACCCTATTGGGTTATGGGGATTGGAATCATAGCAGCTGTGCACTATTTCGCAATGCATGGCGGGAGTTTCCCTGGTATACCGAGGGCATCAACGGTTTCGTGGATGTTACCGATACGGCCAAAGCCATTGTCAGATTGCTGATGAGCGATATCAGCGGTCAGCGTTTTATCCTCAACGGAGACAACTGGTCCTTCCGGCATTTGTTTACTACCATGGCCGGAGAGTTCGGGAAAAAGCCCCCCTCCCGGGAAGCCACACCTTTCCTGTCGGGTATCGCATGGCGGACGGAAAAGATCAAGTCCCTGCTAAACGGAAAACCTTCACTGCTCACGCGGGAGAGCACCCGTGTCGCTAACAGCAGTACGTTCTTCAACAACAGCAAGATCCTCCGGCAACTGCCCGATTTCCATTTTACCCCATTGGAAGAGACCATCAGGGTAGCCTGCCAGGCCTATCTGCATGCCGGACAACCATAACCTGACTACTGGTGCCCGTAATACGCCGAATATAAGTGTTAAAATCCCGTTAGCACTTCCGAATTACGGCAGGGTTGGTTATCTTAACGGATCAAAACGATATCCATGAACCAGCTACGGACCTTCTTTCTGTTGATCTCCGTCTTTTTTTTCTCGCTCGCCGGTTTTTCCCAGGCTAAGACCTTCAGTATAGACGGTAAGGTCGTCGACAAATCCGGTCAGCCGCTGACGGGCGCTTCGGTCTTTTGCACTAATACAACCATCGGGACCCTTTCCAAAAGTGACGGTAGTTTTCATCTGCGCCTGGCCAATGGCGGATATGATCTCGTCGTATCCTATACCGGTTATGAAACTCAGTCCGTCCGTATTGATAAAGATCATAAAGAAACGGACACCCTCACCATTACCCTGAAGGACCAGGATAAGAGCATGGAACAGGCGGTCGTTACAGGCAGTGCGCTGGTCGCGGACGGCTGGGCCAAATACGGCCAGTTCTTCCTCGACAACTTCATCGGAACGACTCCTAATGCCGCTCAATGTGTTCTGGAAAACAAAGACGTGCTGAAGTTCTATTACTATAAGGGGCGGAATAAGCTGCGGGTTAAGGCCGATTCAGCGCTGGTCGTTACTAATAACGCCCTCGGCTATAGAATAAAATACCAGCTGGATTCTTTCGTTTATTATTACGGGACGAATATCGGCAGCTATACGGGGTATCCGCTGTTCGAAGAGCTGCAGGGCACTCCTGAACAGCAGCAGACCTGGCAGCAAAACCGGTTGAATAGCTATGCCGGATCGCGTTTGCATTTTATCCGCAGCTGGTACGATAGCACCCTGGATGACGAAGGATATGTACTGGAACTGGCCGACAGCAGTGACAACAATAAGATGCAACGGGTGACCAATCCTTATGATCCGAAGTTTTACTCCATGGACAGCGGGGATGTCGAGATCAATATTGAGGGTCGTCTCCGGGTAAGCTATACCGCCCAGGCTCCGGATAAAAAGTATCTGCAGGAACGTAAATTTCCGTTAACCACCCAGGTCCAGATCTCTGCTATCGATATCCTCAACGGCTTCGTTATCGAGGAGAACGGGTATTTTTACGATCAGTCCGATGTCACGAATATAGGGTACTGGTCATGGAAGAAGCTGGCCGAACTGCTGCCTTACGACTATTTGCCTCCGCAGTAAAATCAGAATTGATCGCCGTATGCGGTCTTGCTGATTGTTTGCTCCGCGCCTTGGCCTACGGCCTCAACCTTCGTTCGGTTCCAACACTGTTGGAACCTCGCTCGGTTGCCAGTAGGGCCAAAGATGGGCCTTCGGCCGGCTGACCTCCGGTCAGCCCTCAGCCCATCACTCTTTTCCACAATTCGGGAATACGTTTGACCCAGACCAGTTCCTTCATCTTAACCTTTGCGTCCTCAGCGGGAGAGCCAAAATACGTTTTGCCGCCTTCCAATGAGAATGGCACACCGCTTTGTGCATAAACGACGGCATTATCACCGATCGTAAGGGTCTTGCTGACTCCGACCTGACCCCATAGAATGACGCCTTTGCCGATATCCACTGCACCTGCAATGCCGACCTGACCGGCAAACAGGCAATTTTTACCGGTCACTGTATCATGACCGATATGGATGAGATTGTCCAGCTTACTACCTGCACCGATGACGGTGTCATGACTGACGCCCCTGTCGATCGTACAATTGGCTCCTATTTCCACATAATCCCCAATCACCACCCGGCCACAGCTCTCCATTTTCCTATACCATACGTCCCGGTCCTTTTTGCCATTATAATAAAACGCATCGGAGCCAATCACAGTTCCTGCCTGGATGATGACGTGATCGCCAATGACGCAATGGTCAAGGATCGTCACATTCGGATGGATCACACAGTGTTCTCCAATGGTCGTATGGTGGCCGATAAATACATTGGGATAGACATAAGTGCCTTTTCCGATGACGGCGGAATCACTGATCATTCCGGTAGCCGGTTCGAAGGGGCGGAAATGGCGGACGATAGCCAGATAGGCTTCGAATGGCTGGTCAACAACCAGCAAAGCCTTTCCCTGCGGGACTTCTACCACTTTGTTAATGATGATGAAACTGGCGGCGGAGCGGATACAGGTGTCGTAATATTTAGGATGATCGACAAAAACGAGATCGCCTTTCTCTACTTTATGGATCTCATTGATGCCCGTAGCCTGGCCATCTTTATTACCTATCAGCTCAGCCCCCAGGAAACCGGCCAACCATTGAACAGAGACAGGAGAAGGAAATTGCATAGTAAAGAATTTGCGCGAAGTTAGCCCGGAAGAGCGGACGAATCACTGTCCTTTTCCACAGCCCAAAAAAAAATGTGAATAAAATCGAATAAAATTTGTGGTAAAATTTTTCCTGATAGAGAAAATTATTTTTAATATTGTGTAGGGAAATTTATTTCCCGGTACTTACTAACCCATCCATATATTGAAGCCCGGTGTTTTCACCGGGCTTTTCTTTTGAGAATATGCCTTCGGCCCATCGCTCAAGGTTCAATGCAAACCGCTCAATCGTGCACCAATACTACATTGTATACAAACCCTTCCAGGTCCTTTCGCAATTTTCTTCCCAGGAAGGCAAGAAAACATTGAAAGATGTCGCGCCGGTGCCTGCCGATGTCTATCCTGTCGGCCGGCTGGATTTCGACAGTGAAGGACTGTTGATCCTCACCAATGACCGTCAGCTCAACCATCGTCTGCTGGACCCGGCCTTCTCACACGAACGGGAATACTGGGTACAGGTGGAAGGCGCCATCGGCCCTGTAGCCCTCCATCAACTGGTCAGCGGCGTACCGATCACCATCGACGGCCGGACTTATCTGACAAAGCCCTGCAAGGCAGAGCCGATTGACTCGCCCCGGGTGCCGCAGCGATATCCGCCTATTCGATATCGTGCGCAGATCCCGACCAGTTGGGTGCGCCTGATACTGACGGAAGGGAAGAACAGGCAGGTGCGTAAAATGACTGCCCAGACAGGTTTTCCAACGTTAAGGCTGATCCGTTACCGGATCGAAGGCGTGACGCTGGGGGATATGGAGCCCGGGGAAATGCGGTCCTTGACCGGGAAGGAGATTGATGCATTGCTGTTTGCCAAAAGGAATCGCTAACTTTCCGGCATAAACGGAAGGAACCTCCATCCGGACAAACTAAAAAAATTACGTCACTATGTTAAAATCGATGACAGGCTTTGGGCGCGCTGAACAGGCGGTGGGAGATAAAACTTTTCAGGTAGATGTCAAATCACTGAATGGCAAGCAATTCGAACTTCAGCTGAAACTACCGGGTTTCCTGAAACCATTTGAATTCCCCATCCGGAAAATATTGTCTGAGAAACTGGGCCGGGGATCGCTGGACTGCACCATCAGCCTCAAACAGACGGGCAACGCCAAACCTGTCAGCATCAACACCGATCTTGCCAAAGCCTATTACCGGGCCCTGGCCGATCTGTCGGGCGAATTGCAGCTGGATCCCTCTAACATCCTCAGTACTCTCGTCAAATTACCGGAGGTCATTACACCAACCAGCGATACATTGACCGATGAGGAATGGGAACAATTCGAAAAGGTTATCCTGGCGGCCATAGAAGACCTCAACGCCCATCGACTCAATGAAGGAGCGTCGCTGGAAGGAGACCTGCTCCTCCGTATCGACAATATCCTCCGTCACCAGGAAGAAGTGGTCAAACTGGAACCGCTGCGGCAGGTGAAAATCCGGGAAGGCATTAAAAAACTACTGGAAGAGCAGGTCGGCAAGGAAAATTACGATGGCAACCGGCTGGAACAGGAGCTGATCTATTACATAGAAAAGATCGACATCAGCGAAGAGCAGGTGCGGCTGAAGAACCATTGCGATTATTTCAAATCTATCTTACAGGAGCGGGAAGACAGCAAGGGGAAGAAATTATCTTTTATCCTGCAGGAGATCGGTCGTGAGATCAATACGACGGGTTCCAAAGCATATGATTCCACTATTCAGCAATGTGTCGTCCTGATGAAGGATGAACTGGAAAAAGCGAAAGAACAGGTATTGAATGTATTATGATGTGCAGGAAATGCGTTTTACCTTTATATAAATATTTTTCATTGAAACTGTTACCTAAGCCGACCTCGGCGGCTTGTCCGATAGGACCATCATTAGCGCTTTACCGGAAATGCGTTACTTTTCAAAAAACGCATTTCCGGTACATTTTATTCCTGCTGATCGCCTGTTGCCTTCATTGGACTGCCTGTTCTCTTCCTTCGGACGTCTTTGAAAAGGACATAGCCCTTCCCGGCCAGCAATGGGATGGCAATTTCCGGCCTACGATCAGCTTCGACATCAGCGCGCAGGACACAGTCAACCGCTACAATGTCTTCCTGGTTTTGCGGCATACGGATGCGTACAACTATAACAATATCTGGATCAGGGGTACGGTCAGGCAGCCGGGGGACACCGCCAGCCATAGCGAACGCTATGATCTTTCCCTTGCCGATAACGAAAAAGGCTGGACAGGCTCCGGCATGGACGATATTTACGAGCATCGCATCGAGATCCAGCACCTGACGAAATTCGATCATCCCGGCACCTACTCTTTTACCCTGGAACAGATCATGCGGGAGGACCCGCTGAAACATGTATTGAATGTAGGGGTCCGCATAGAGAAGGTCCCGTCGCTATAGTGACCCAAAAGACGCGCCTCCGGCATCTATTATATGGTATTTAAAAAACAAAGGCTGGCCATTGCCACCGCCGTCTACTGGGTATTGCTGGCTTATATCGTGGCCGGCCTCGTCTGGTGGTTCATCGAGCTGGAGACCCAGAACAGGCAGATGATCGCGGATCAGCTGCAGCAGCTGAGACCCGGCGATCCCCACTATGCCGGGCAGCGGATGGCTATCCTGGCGAAGCAGAAGGGAAAAACCGCCCAGTATGTCGGTGAAGGCAGCACCTTTCTGTTCCTGATCCTGCTGGGAGCCCTCTTCGTTTACCGGGAAGTCCGGCGTCAGATCCGGTTGCAGCTCCAACAGCAGAATTTTATGATGGCCGTTACTCACGAATTGAAAACGCCCATAGCCGTCACGAAACTCAACCTGGAGACGCTCATCAAGCACAAACTCGACGAACAAAAGCAACAGAAAATTATCCGGACGGCGCTGGAGGAGACCAACCGGCTGGATGCCCTGGCCAATAATATCCTCATTGCATCACAGCTGGAAGGTGGCGGTTATGTTCCGACGAAGGAGGTCCTGAACCTTTCTGACTTGTCGGAACAATGTCTCCGGGATTATCGCAGCCGCTTCCCCGACCGGGAATGGGCGGCAACTATCCAACCCGATGCAACGGTCATCGGCGACCCTTTCCTGCTGCAGTTACTGATTAGCAACCTGCTCGAGAACGCCCTTAAATATTCACCCCGGGAAGGCGCCATCGCCCTTACGCTGGAAAAAAAGGGACGGCATACGATATTGTCTGTTATAGATCTGGGGCCCGGCATCTCCGATGAGGAAAAGAAAAAGATCTTCTCCAAGTTTTATCGTAGCGGCCAGGAGTCCACTCGCAAAACTAAAGGGACGGGGCTTGGCCTGTATCTGTGCCGAAAAATTGCCGCCGATCACAAGGCTACATTGAAAGTCGCCGACAATTCGCCTGTCGGTAGTATTTTTACAGTAGGTTTTTAGCCCTCCGGGGTAACTTTTAACAATATGAGCAACAAAATCTCCATCCTGCTGGTCGAAGACGAAGAGAATCTTCACGAAGCTTTGAAATTAAACCTCGAGCTGGAAGGATATGAGATCACCTCGGCTTTTGACGGCTCACAGGCTCTGAAAGCGGTTCAATCGGAATATTTCGACCTCATCATCCTGGATGTCATGCTGCCGGGCGTGGATGGTATAAGCGTAACGGAGACGATTCGCGTCCAGAATAATGATGTGCCGATCCTCATCCTGAGCGCGAAGAATGCCAGCGCCGACCGCGTATTGGGCCTGCGCAAAGGCGCGGATGATTACCTGACCAAACCTTTTAACCTCGAAGAATTGCTGTTGCGGATCCAGAAGCTGATCGACAAGAATAAAAAGATGCAGGACAAGGATTCTTCCGGCGATCTTTATTCCTTTGGTAAGAATACGATAGACTTCAAAGCGCAGGAGGCAACCATCAAAGATGGCCGGCGCATTCAGCTGAGCAAGAAAGAATCCATGCTGCTGAAGCTGTTGATCGAGAACCGGAATGAAGTCGTCACCAGGGAAAAGATCTTACAGGCTGTCTGGGGATATAATGTCTATCCGACGACGAGGACCATCGATAATTTCGTGTTGAACTTCCGCAAATATTTTGAAGAAGACAGCCGGCATCCGAAATACTTTCATTCGGTGAGAGGAGTGGGGTATAAGTATACGGAGTGATTCTCGGCCTTGGGCATCTGCGATACCCAGAGCGGGGCCTATGATTGTCCTTCGGACTGATGGTCCCGGTCAGCAGAGCCTGACCAGTACCATCTCTGCCTGACGCAGCAGCTGCTGCATATTATACGTATCGTAATTCGGCGTGTACAGACTCATCTCGCATTCATTCAGAATATTTTCCAGCGAAAGAATAGAAGAGGCATCCCAGCCACGCAGCTGTAGCTGCCGTATGCAATTCTGCTTGTTGAGCTCGCTGGATGGCAGCTCCAGTTTTTTTCCAATCGCTTTCCAGACAGCGCGGTTGACCTCCCGGTAAAAAGCTTTATAATCTCCGTTCTCGAAGAACGTCCGGGCATCCAGCAGCGGGTCGACCGGAGGCGCC
This sequence comes from Puia dinghuensis, assembly GCA_026225275.1. GTDB lineage: Bacteria > Bacteroidota > Bacteroidia > Chitinophagales > Chitinophagaceae > Puia > Puia dinghuensis_B. The sequence continues at coordinate 84,522 of JAMFSL010000079.1, read as the reverse complement.
GAAACAGACAGATAAGCTGCCGAAGAAGCCCCGCTCAGATCATTCTGACCCGGTCCTTCGTGGCGGACCTTAGACGATTCCTCCCACTGCTGTGCTATCGGTGAGATGGTGGCAGGTTTCTCGGGAGAGGGTTGACGCCGTAAATAGGTAATCATGATGACACCGATCAGTACCAGTACCAGAGCGGCCAACAACCATATCCCATTGTCCTGGATAAAATGCTGCAGCCGCTCTCCTACTGAAGGCGCGGCCACGCTAAGGCCCGGATGGGCATCAGCATGTGGCTTTTGGGTCATAGGTGCCACCTGCAGATCCAGAGGTTCGCTGCCCGCTGTTTTATAGGTCTGAGAGGAAGGATCGAAATAGGAAAAATTAACGGCAGGGATAGTGTAATGTCCCGGCGTTTTGGCGGTAAATACGTAATCGAAAGATTTGGTGCCGCTCATCGGGACCACCGTCTTGTTGACCTCTTCTTTGGCAGTAGGATCGAAGGCCTCGATACCAGCAGGCCAATCGATGATTGGCGCATTAATAACCGGTAGATTACCTTTTCCCTTCACCACCACATGCAATGTCCCTTCATCCTGTGCGGCTACATTTTTGTCCGCCAGTGAAGCTTCCACGGAAAAGTTACCTACAGCCCCATTATAATTCGCGGGTTTATTTTCTTCGGGCAAAGGCTTGACTGTAATGGTCAGGGGCTTGGTGTCAAGGGTTATATTTTCACTGATCTCAGGACCAGCATCACGATCCTCGGTCAGCTGATTGAGCAGATCCCTGATGGCATTACCCGTATGATGCGGCTCAGAACGGGCTCCGCCTTTCACAAAATGCACGGTATTTTCTACCTCTACGGGATCGAGATCGATATTACCCGGCTGCAGGGGGATCAACTGTGTCTTCCGGATGATATGAACGGTATACGATTTTCCGTTTAGTTTTTCTACAGAGACGGGGTCTGATCCCGGGTCTACCATATCATATACACTGAATCCATTCAGGTAAGGGCGTTTGGTGACGCGGGATTCGGAGCTGAGCCGGGAATATAGTTTATACGTGGCAACGATCGGTTCGCCTACATAGCAGGCATTGCGGTCTACCTGCACTTTGACGAAGAGGTTCTTGCGGATCTTGTCTTTGACATTTTCGCCGGGTTTCAACACATAATCCCTGTCGACCTCATCCTGCGCAGGCGGTCCGAAAGGGTCTGGCCCGAAGGGTTGCATCTGCAACATCGGATTACCAGGCATATTACCGCCACCACCGCCCTGACTACCCGGAGTCGCACCCGATCCGCCGGCATGCACAGTGATGGTCACTGTATTGGATCGCATTTTCTGGCCATCCACTACGGCTGATGCCCCGGCAATGGTGAACTTACCGGTTTTAGTGGGCTGTAAGACGAATGATAGTCCTTTGTATTGGGACATATTGCCGTTGATAACGCTCATCCCGCTGGACTGGATGGGGCCCTGCGCTACTTTGAATCCGGGAAAATCGGGCGGATTCAGCGCATCGATCTCTTTGGCATTCTCGACAACGAATTCCACCTGCAGGTAATCGGTGGTACCCATTTCCTGGCTGCTGACCACAGTCGTGAACTTAACCTGGCCGAAGGCAAAGAACCCCGGCAGTAAGATGATCAGCACAGCGAACGTATAGCGTAAAAATCTGGCGATAGCGTATGTTTTTATAGGTCTTTCGGGCTTCATATAACACTATTGCAAATATAAAATATTCGATAATAGTTTTCTGTTAAAGATCCCCCAATTGCGGGCGAAGGAGTATTTCTTCTACGGTCGCCTGCGGGGAAAGCCCGGCCGCCGCCCACACCATATCAGCGATGTCGCCCGCCTCCATAATGCGTTGCGGATCAACCCCGCTGCCGGCCCAGGAGTCCGTATAGGCAGCGCCGGGATAGACCGTCGTCACTTTAATGCCGAAAGCCTTCATTTCTTCCCGCAGATTGGCCGAAAAACCGGCCAGGGCAAATTTGCTGATACTGTATGCGCCTCCGTTGGGATAAGCTTTCAGCGAGGCCACCGAGCACATATTAAAGATATGCCCCGACTTACGCCGTATCATCGCCGGCAGCAGCGTCCGGGTAAGGCGATAGGCGCTATAGAGATTGACGGCCATCAGCTGTTCCAGTACCCCCTCGTCCTCGTCATGGACACTGCCCGGGATGAACTGACCGGCGTTATTGACCAGTACATCGATAGTGGCCCCCGATTCCAGCACCCACTGACCGAATTCCAGCGCCTGATCTTTTTGCGCCAGGTCAGCCGTTTTCGATCGGATGGTAATGGCGGGATAGCGTTGCCCCAGCTGTTGGACAGCAGCAGTCAGCGCCCGTTGATCCCTGGAACAAAGGAAGAGATCGTAGCCATGGGCGGCAAATTTTTCTGCGACAGCCCTGCCCAACCCTTTAGAGGCTCCGGTAATGATAATGTTCATAATTCCTATCTTGCATTAAGATGCCTGAGGCATCGTAAAAGATGCCACAGGCATCTTGTCCGAAGGACAATCATTAGCTTTGCCGGAAATGCGCTATATTTTATAAAAGCGCATTTCCGGGATGTTATGCAATATAAACACCTTTTCTTCGACCTGGACCATACTCTGTGGGATTTTGAAGCCAATAGCCGGCAAACGCTGCAGGAACTGTATCATTCTCTCCGGCTGCAGGAACGCGGGGTACCGGATTTTGACGGATTCTTCGCCAGCTATACGATACACAACGATAAATTATGGGATCGTTACAGGAATGGTTTTATCAAGGTGGACGAATTGCGGTGGAAGAGGATGTGGCTCACGTTGCTGGACTTTAAGATCGCCGATGAGCCGCTGGCGCGGTCCATGGGCAACTTATTCCTGGATGCCCTGCCGACGCGTACAATCCTTTTTCCCTATGCGCTGGAGATACTGCAATACCTTACCGGCAAAGGATACCGGCTGCACATGATCACCAACGGATTTGAAGAGACCCAGCACAGCAAGCTGCAACATGCCGGGTTACGCCACTATTTCGAAGAAGTGATCACCTCTGAAGGCTCCAACAGCCTCAAACCCCACCGGGAGATCTTCGAATACGCTTTCCGCAAGGCGGGCGCGGATCCGGCAGAAAGTATCATGCTCGGAGACAGCATAGAGGTAGATATCCAGGGAGCTATCAATGCGGGAATCGACCAGGTATATGTCAATCACCTTGGTGTAAAGCCGGCCATCCAACCTACTTATACTGTCTATTCTCTAAAAGAGCTGGAAAACATTTTTTGATGGCCGGCCGACCCTGTAGTAGAGTCAAACTATGTCGGCGGCCGCCTTTATTTCAATGTCGCCAGTACGGTGACTCCACCCTGCACGACCTGGTTGAGTTGCACATCGACGGTCGTGCCTATTGGCAGCAGCACATCGACACGTGAACCGAATTTTATAAAGCCCATTTCTGCGCTTTGCTCTACTTTTTGTCCGATCGAGAGATAATTGACGATGCGCCGGGCCATTGCCCCCGCAATCTGCTTGACAAGAATTTCGTTATGACCATTGCGGATGACTACGCTGTGCCGTTCATTTTCCGTAGATGACTTCGGGTGCCAGGCAACGAGGTATTTTCCTTTGTGATACATGCTGTATACCACTTCTCCGCCAATAGGGTTGCGGTTCTGGTGAACATTTGCCGGGCTCATAAAAATGGAGATCTGCAGTCTCTTATCCCTGAAATATTCTTCGTCGATGATTTCTTCGATCACCACCACTTTTCCATCGGCAGGGCAAATGACAAGATCTTTGCCGGTCGATAACCGTCGGGCAGGTACCCGGAAAAAGGACACGAGGAACAGCAGCACCGCAAGAGTGACCAGGAAGATAAGACCGCTGAGCCAGAACTCATGTGCGCTGATAAAGTAAAAGGAGCACAGATTGATAAACGCAAAGGCCAGCGCGCCGATAGCAATAGATTTATATCCTTCCCGATGAATTGTCATGCTGAAAATTTGTTAAGAGGTAAAGGTAACTAATTTGTTATGATCCGTAGATGACCCATAGCAGGTAGGCCCAAGCGAAGGGAGTCGCCACCAGTAATGAATCGAACCTGTCCAGAAATCCGCCGTGACCGGGCATGATGTGGCCGCTGTCTTTGATGCCAGCCATCCGCTTCAGTCTACTTTCCAGTAAATCGCCAAAAGTGCCGGTGACCGCTGCAATGGCTGCAACCGCCATCCAGTGGCCGGGCGCGAATAACGCCCAGGCGGGCTCGTTGTTCAGCCAGTAGCCGATCAATCCCATGAAACCAATGGACAGGATAATTCCGCCTATCGTGCCTTCCCATGTCTTTTTGGGGGAGATCACCGACAACGGTGTCCTGCCGATGATCGACCCGACGATATAGGCCATCGTATCATTGATCCAGATCGATCCGATGATCATCAGGACGGGGATCCGGTCGGCAAAAGGAATAGGGCTCTTATAAAATTCCGTCCGCAGCCACATCAACAGGGTCATGCTGACTGAAATATAGAGGAGGCCCAATGCTGAACGGCCAATATTGGCCATGTTCAGGGTCTTGTACTGAAGGATCTCCCCCACCACCATCAGGACCAGGAAGCTCAGACAGCCCCACCAGCCGATAGTATGCAGCGACAGCCCTGCAATAGCCAGATGTCCCTGGTCGAAATACATCATCAGGCACCATCCGGCCAGCGGAACGCTATACCGGTGAAAAGGGGAAATAGTCTTGTAGTCTTTATCGATGAGGACCATCATCTCCTGGTATTCTGACCAGCAGCCGAAATGAATAATAGAGAAAAGGACGAAAAAGCTCCACGGATTCCACAGCAATCCGACCAGCATGACGATCACAAATACGAGAGATGTCAGCGCTCTGGTTTTTAGTATTGAACGGTTCAAAGCCATGATAAAGCATTTTTACAGGTTGTACACCTGTGCATAGGTGGCGGCAGATTGCTTATGCATCCGGTACAGCAAACCTACGACTATTAGCATACTTAGCAAGACGGTATATAACGGTACGGAAGGATTTTTGGCCACCATTTCCGGATGGTACATCGCTATGATCACCGTTATGCCATTATAAAAGAAGTGGGCCAGGATCGAGGCCCAGAGACTGCCGCTATACCAGCAGGCGGCCCCCAGCAGGATACCGAGGAAAGCGCGCGGTAAAAAACCTTCGAATTGCATGTGGAAGGCGGAAAAAAGGATCCCGGTGGCGATTATGCCGCCCCACGGACTCCGGAAGATCTGGATCAGGATCCGCTGCAAGACGCCGCGAAAACAAAGCTCTTCGAAGAAAGCCGGCAGGGCAGCCATGATCAGTACGTTATAGACAATGTCGAAGGGTGTGCTGACTTTCAGGAAAGCGGCCACCTGGCGGTCAGTGTCCTTTTCCATTTGGGTCATCCATCCCGGGAGGGGAACCATTTTGTTCAGGTCGCCGAGCCATCCTTCCAGCGGAAGACCGATCAATAGCAGGAGAATGGCCAGAAGGTAAAATTGGCCAGGTGTAGCCGGGCGCAGGCCCAGTCGGTAAAAAGGTTTGTCTCTGAAGGTCAGCAGCGCATAGCAAACTCCAGGGATACCGAATACGATGATTGATGACAGCGCCTGCAACCATTTCAAAATGCTAATCGCCCGGGGATCGTCCCATGCCGCGCCCGTCTTGATCTCAGCCGTAACGCCAGTACCCTGCGCAATCAATCCGCCGGCGACAGAATAAAAGATCAGCGCCCCCCCGAGGGTAAGCGAGAAAAGGGCCAGTTGTGACCAGGGAGAGGGAATTTTAAGATTGTTCGGCATATATGGCTTCATAACACCGGTCCGCGCTAGGGAAATCCACGGCCAATGCGTAATTTTGTGACTTTATCGTGATAAACATCGGCAAGATACAAATTCCTGCATTTCCGCTACTCCTCGCACCCATGGAAGATGTGAGCGATCCTCCGTTCCGTTATGTATGCAAGCAAAATGGTGCAGATCTCATGTACAGCGAGTTCATCTCCAGCGAGGGATTGATCCGGGATGCCATCAAGAGCCGGCAGAAGCTGGATTTTTTCGAATACGAACGGCCCTTCGGTATCCAGATCTTCGGCGGCGATGAAGAGGCGATGGCCATGAGCGCCCGGATCGTGGACACCGTCCAGCCAGACCTGGTCGATATCAATTTTGGCTGCCCGGTCAAGAAGGTCGTTTGCAAAGGAGCCGGCGCCGCCGTCCTGAAGGACATTGGCACCATGACACGGCTGACCGCGGCAGTGGTGAAAGGGACGACTTTACCTGTAACAGTGAAGACACGCCTTGGCTGGGATGATCAGTCGAAAAATATCGAAGAAGTCGCTGAAAGATTACAGGATGTGGGCATCGCGGCATTGACGATCCATGGTCGCACCAGGGCCCAGCTTTACAAGGGAGAGGCAGACTGGACGCTCATCGCACGGGTAAAGGAAAATCCACGGATTAAGATCCCGATCTTCGGCAATGGCGACATCGACTCCCCCGAAAAGGCACGCTTATATCGTGACCGCTATGGCGTGGACGGCATCATGATTGGCCGTGCAGCGATCGGGTATCCCTGGATCTTCAATGAGATCAAATACTTCTTACAGACAGGCGAGCATCTGCCGCCTCCGACGATCGAACAAAGGTGCGGCGCTATCCGCGACCATCTCGTGCGTTCCGTGGAATGGAAAGGCCCGGTGGTCGGTATCCTGGAAATGCGGCGTCATTATACCAATTATCTCAAAGGATTTCCTTACGTCAAAGAATTCCGCAATCAGCTGGTGCAGATGAAAACGGTAGAAGAGATCGAAGGAGTATTGTTGCAGGTGCAGCAACGGTATACCGGCTTTGTGCCCGAACGATTCGTCGCCGAATTTTCATCGGAGCAGGTGAATGATTGCGCGTATTGAGCGCAAAAAAAGTTCTAAAAATTTTTCCAATTGTTAGTTTTATTTTTACAGGAAACAATTATTCTATGTCTATTATAAAAATTCCTGTATTATATATGGGCTCGAAAGGAGAGAAACACTTGTCGACCCTGTTCGACTCTGGCGCCCATTTGTCCTGTATCAATCCGGAGTTCATTGAAGAGCTGGAAACCCCGGTATCATTGGGAAGGATCAGAAGGCTGGCGACCGCCAGCATCGGGCATTACATTGAAATCAAAGAAAGAGTTACTCTTGATTTTTACATCGATGATATCCTGTTGTCAGACGAGTTCCTGGTAGTCCCTAACCTGAGCGAAGATGCCATTATCGGCGTTGCTACGCTGCAGAAATGGCGGATGAAACTGGATTTCGAACATGACCGGGTGATCGTGGATCCTAAACTCGCAAAGCTGCGGCTCATGAAATGCGCATGAACATGGATGAACGAAAGAATCCACTGGAAATGACCGACGAATATTTCATGCGTCATGCGCTGAGAGAAGCAATGGAAGCCTTCGACGAAGACGAAGTCCCCATCGGCGCCGTCATCGTCATGAATGACCGCATCATCGCGCGCGGTCACAACCAGACCGAGCGCCTTAAAGACAGCACGGCCCATGCCGAGATCATCGCTCTTACTTCCGCTTTTAATCATTTGGGCAGCAAATACCTGCCCGAAGCCACGCTCTTTGTCACTATCGAGCCCTGCCTGATGTGCGCCGGAGCCTTGTACTGGAGCAAGATCGGCCGCATTGTCTATGGCGCCGAAGACGAAAAGAACGGCTACCGACGGGGAACTCCGGTCTCCCCCCTTCCAGGCTGGCCCTTTCATCCGAAAACGACCCTGGAAAAGGGCCTCCTGGCAAAGGATTGCGCGGCGCTCATGCAGAATTTCTTCCGGGCCAGGCGGTAGTGGCCGACCCAAACGGTAACGTGCATTCTTTTGCCAATAACCCATTTATCTGTAGATTTGTCATCCCTTCTCACCAGGCATTGACGTAAAAAATATTTTTTATACCATTAAAACATTAGTTATGGCATTTACACTTCCTGCGTTGCCGTATGCATTTGATGCATTGGAACCGCACATCGACACGACAACCATGCAGATCCATCATGGTAAGCATCACCAGGCTTACATCGACAATTTAAATAAGGCGATTGCCGGCACTCCCAATGAAGGGAAGTCGCTGGAAGAGCTGGTAGCGAAGGCCGGCACGATCAGCCCTGCCGTCCGCAACAATGCCGGCGGCCATTGGAATCACAGCTTTTTCTGGCAGATCCTTGCGCCCAATGCCGGCGGAGAGCCGACCGGAAAACTGGCCGACGATATCAAAGCGACCTTCGGCAGCTTCGACGCCTTCAAGGAAAAATTCAATGCCGCAGGTATCTCCCGGTTCGGCAGCGGCTGGGCCTGGCTCATCAGCAAGGACGGCAAGTTGGAGATCAGCTCTACACCCAACCAGGACAACCCACTGATGGATGTAGCCGAAGTTAAAGGAACTCCCCTTCTGGGTGTAGACGTATGGGAACATGCGTATTACCTGAAATACCAGAACAAAAGAGCGGACTACCTGGGTGCTTTCTGGAAAGTGGTGAACTGGAACAAAGTAGCCGAGCACTATTCCACAGCTTCAAAATAATCTTTCTGATAAGAGGCCGGTTCCGTATCGTTCCGGGGCCGGCCACTTTTTTTTATACAATGATCCCACTGTAAAACACACTCCACTGATTATGCAAAGAAATTCCACTTTCCTATTATTGCTGGTCGTCGCAGGCTTCACGGCTTGTAAAGGACATGAAAAAAAGATCCTGGTCTATGCCAACAGCGAGATCCAGGTCGATAATACCAAACAGCATATCACCGTTACCGATGGGGGACCGCATCACGAACAAGAGCTGGATTTCGCCAGCGGCGACCCGGTGACGCTGGACGTCCAATCTCCATCGGGCAAGCTGAGCCTCAGCGCAACGGATGACGGTCTGTATGTCCTCAACCTGAAAACCGATACCGTGGTTGGTAGCAAACAACATGTCGGCGCGGAAGGCGGAGGCACGATCACGCAGAACGCCCTGACACAAAAATTAGACAGCCTGAAAAAACTGGCGGCCGATCAAAACGTCAGCGATGCCAATCAGAATTATTTTATCATCCCCGGAAAGATGGTCAAGATCACCACCGAGACGCAGGCCAAGGTGTTCGGTCCCTTTACCACCGTCCCCGGCGGTTTCGATGCCGGGTCGGTGCCTGCTGTCTATAAATTCTATAGCATGAAAGAAATGCGGGAGATCATTACCAATCTGCAGAAGATGACTTCCAGCATCATCGATACTGTCCCGGACAAGAAGTAGACCGCCGGGCTGTTTCAGCACCCGGCCGGATGGGGGCCCCGGAGTTCACTCACGGCACCGGGTCCACCCCATGGCCTCCCCAGGGATGGCAACGGGCGATACGCCGGATGGCGAGCCATGATCCTTTCAGCAGACCATGTTTTCTCAAGGCTTCGATGGCATAGTGTGAGCAGGTGGGTGTATAGCGGCACTTAGGTCCGAGGAGGGGAGATATGCCCCATTGATAGACCCTGATGAGGGCAATGAGGGGCAGGCCGAGGATACGCAATACTTGCCTCATTTTATTTCCCTTATTAATTTCTGTAAAGCTACGCCTATCTTATCAGTTACGATAACGTACTCAGGCAACTCCTTTCCTATGTAAATGAAAAATACGGCCAGAGAAAGCTTTTTTTCTTCCAGTCTTTGGAGTAATGGGAGTTTTTGGAGCCGGTAAGCTTCGCGGCCCAGCCGTTTGATGCGATTACGATCGACGGCCTTTTTGAAATGACGGCTGCTGGCCCCAAAACCCGCTTGCAGAGGTGATTCAGCCGCGCCTGGCTGCAGCAGAAAACAAACCTTGAAGGGAAAGAGGGAAAAGCTCCTTCCTTCCCGGAAAACCCGTTCAATCAGCTTGCGGCTCTTGAGTTTTTCCTTTTTTGTCCAGGTAAATTGTCGGGGGATATCAGGAGAGGTCTACTTCAGTTTCGATTCGTCAGAAACAGTCAGTTTCCTACGACCCTTTTTACGACGGCTGGCCAGGACCTTGCGACCGTTGGCGGTTTGCATCCGCTCGCGGAAACCGTGAACGCTCTTGCGGCGACGTCTATGTGGTTGAAATGTACGCTTCATGTTGAAATTTTTTACGTTTGATCCTTTGTCAACGACACCATGGGGCCTTGGTCAACACCATGGGGCGCAGATCGTCCGCGCCGGTGAAAAGGGATGCAAATGTAGGAAAAATCGGCTAATCGGCCATAAAAAATTCCATCTTATTGCCTATAATACCCCGAAAAACAGCCACCCGCCTCAGAAGCCCCTATCGAACCGGCTGTCGGCGTCCCCGGTTGGCTGTCGACGGACGGCCTATAGCTCAAAATAGGGGATATTGTAGAATACCCCTGATGTAAAGACTTCCTGGGTGTTATCCAGTGGCCGGTACGCCTTAAAAGAAAAGACGCCGGAGACAGTCTTTGTGGCGGCGTCGATGGACATGACGATGACAGAGCCTCCGGCCTGGGCCGTATCGCTGCTACCATTAGTGGTATAATTGTAACTGCTGGCAGAATCTATATTGGAAAAGGTAGCCACAGACGTCGTTTGCTGATTCAGCGTATACGTACCGACGATCGTGTCATTGAGTGAAATGGTCAGCTGCTGCCCATTGGCGTTCGTACCGACGATCGTGAGCGTCCCATTCTCGATAGCGGCATATTGGGTGTTGACGGTGGCGTCCCATGTCACTCCGTTGACCTGGGCCGTAAAATCCGCCGGCAGACCATTTCCATTCTCTACGCTATACTCCTTCCGGCACGAAAACAAGGTGGCGGCGGTCAGGACAAGAAAAGTGTAAATAGTCGTCGTTTTCATGATCACCTTAGTTTAATGGCAGATGCGTCGATTGCAGCTCTTTCCCGTAAAATGTGCTGGCGTGATTGTTGAAATCCTCCGTCGAATCGGTAGTATAGAACAGGATCTGCCCATTTCTGCTGCACCGGGTTTCCATTTCCGGATGACGATGCAAATAGTCCGCCAAACTGGTGGCCACGATCTCCCCCTGCGAGATAAGCCGGCTACCCGGTGGCAGATAGCGTGCAATCTTGTCTTTTAGGAGGGGATAATGGGTACAGGCCAGCAGGACCGTATCGATATCCCGGGATTGTTGGTTCAGGAGATCCATGTATTCCTTTACAAAATAATCAGCCCCTGGCTTATCATGCTCATTGTTTTCGATGAGCGGCACCCACAAAGGGCAGGCTTGCTGATAGACCCGGAGTTCCGGAAAGAACTTTGCAATCTCGATGGGATACGATTCCGACAGCACCGTACCCCTGGTTGCCAATATACCTACGTTACCCGTATGAGTATAGTTGCCTACCATCTCGGTCGTTGGTCGAATAACGCCCAATACGCGGTTATCCGGCGCAATTCTGGGGAGGTCGTTCTGTTGGATGGTGCGAAGTGCTTTGGCCGAGGCGGTGTTACAGGCCAGGATCACCAGGGGACAGCCCAGCCCGAACAGCCATTCCACACATTGCAGGGTATACCGGTAGACCGTGTCGAATGACCGGTTGCCATAGGGCGCCCTGGCATTATCTCCTAAATAGGTATAATCATACTGCGGCAGCCGGTTTGCCAATTCTTTCAATACGGTCAGACCACCATAACCACTGTCGAATACGCCGATAGGTCCTCTTTGTGCGATAGCCATGGGGCAAAGATAATCAAGCGGGATGGGGGCTGGAAAAAAAAGCGCCAGGAATGATCCTGGCGCAATAATATAAGCAGTTAGCTTTAATAAGTGACTCCCTGGCCCTACCTGGTAGCGCCACCTGTAGTCCCTGCCGTAATAGGGACACCCAATCTCTTTTTGACCAGGTTAATGATATCTTCTGCAGGGGGATAAACCAGCAGCTGCTCCTTCACGAAAACGTAGGTAAAGCCGTTTTCTTTGGCAACAGCCTGTATAGCCTCAATAGCTTTTTTCTGGATCGGAGCCAGCAACTCCTGGTTCTTCTGCTGCGCCATCTGTTGCGCCTGTTGCTGAAAGGTCGTCATTTTCTGATACAGCTCCCCGAGGTTCTTCCTCTTCAGTTCAAGCTGAGCCTTGTTATATTTAACGGTATCCTTGGAACTCAGCAGGCTATCCTGTTCGGCGAATTCCCTGCGCATATCGTCAAAACTCTGTGCCAATGCATTCTGGTAATCATTCATAGCCGTATCCGCCTTCTTGGTTTCAGGCATAGAGGTGATCAGGTCGTTGACGCTGACGTAAGCGAACTTAGTCTGAGCTTTCACCGAATGGCCCACCATTAACAGGCTCATAACCACCGCTAGAACGGTAACAATTTTTTTCATTTTGGTTGATGTTTGTTTTTAACACCATGAAGCGATTAAGATCGCTCCATGTTCTTTTATTTGTTTTTGTTGTTAGACAATGAAATTCAAACCAGGTTCCACCTGGCTTATGGTGTTTTTAGGTTGGTATAGCAATTTTATTTAATACCGAATTTATTTAATGCCCAGGGATTTTATCACATCCTCACTTTTATCCAGTTTTGGGTCGGCAAATATAACAGTAATTCCTTCACTTTTATCCAAAATAAAATCGTACATCCTGACAACGGCAAGATGCTGGATAGCGTCGTATACCTTGTCCTGAATAGGCTTGACGAGTTCTTGCCGTAATTTGAATAGATCTCCCTCATAACCAAAGCGTTTGCGCTGCAGGTCCCGGACTTCCTTTTCAGCATTGAACAACTGAATCTCCCGTTTCTTCTGCAGTGTATCGCTCAGCATGACCTTCTCTGCGTCATATTCCTTATACATTTTATTCAGCGCCGCCTGTTTGTCGTCGATTTCCTTCTGCCATACCATGGATTGCTGATCCAGTTTCTTCTGGGCATCTTTATATTCCGGCATCTTTTCCAGGATATACTTGGTGTCTACGACAGCATAACTTTGCGAGTGAGCCGCAAAGGCAATCACCAGCAGAAAGGCGATTGACAGAAGTGTCTTTTTCATGGTCAGTGAGATTTTGGACATGAAAATAATCAAATTTATTGAGCCTATGGCTCCTGTTAATCGGGTTCGTACCCCAACATAAAAGTAAATTTTGTAGCGCCACTTATTTGCCCATTTTGGATACGATCCAGGCCTAAACCATAGTCAAAGCCCAGCAGACCGAACATAGGAAGGAAGAACCGCATACCCAGGCCCACAGCCCTACGGAGCTGGAAGGGGTTATAGGTCGTATAGTCATACCAGCCGTTCGCAGCCTCGAAAAAGGCCAGTCCATAAATGGTACTGCTGGGGTTGGTGACGAAAGGATAGCGTAATTCGATGGTGTATTTGTTGAATATGGTAAAGAACTCGGTAGCCTGCTGCTGATCCGGGTTAACCTTGGGATTAGAGTTCTGGAAGACCGGATAGCCGCGCAATGAAACGATATCATACCCCAGCAACCCGAAGTTGTTCGTCAGACCTGCATCCCCCAGCTGAAAGCGCTCGAAGGGCGAATACTGGAGCGCTGAATTATACCGGCCCATAAACCCGTACTTGGCGGAAATCTTCAACACGAACTGGCGGCTCTTGTCTGCCCCCGTCGCATCTCCGATCGGAAGGTACCAGTCACTGGTGAATCGAAACTTAGTATATTCCGGCAATTTGTAACTGTCGGCCTGTGTAATATCGTGGTCGATAAGTGAATACGGCGGCGTGAACTGCAGGCTCAATAACTGGCTGGATCCTCTGTGCGGATAGATCGGCTGATCCAGGTCATAACGACTAAGGGCAACTTTAAAGCTGAAGTTCGTAGACGTACCGTTGCGGAAGGCACTCGTGAATAACGGATAATTATCCAGGTCATACCGCGTGTAGTTGACGGAATATGTCAGCGTGAAGTAGTCATCCGGCCAATGGAGCTGTTTACCCAGGGCAACGGTGACGCCGAAATTCTTCAGGGAGTTACTGTCACTGAATGCATAGGTGTTCGAACGGGTGTTATAACCCCCCGTCCGGAAGATGCTACGATAAACGCTGAATGTCAGGGAATTCCTTTTTTTGCCGCCCAGCCAGGGTTCCGTAAAGGAGAAGTTATAGGACTGATAGGCCTTACCATTCGACTGAACCCGAAGACTCAGTTTCTGGCCATCGCCTTCTGGCAGAGGCTGCCAGGCATCCTTATGCAGGATATTAGCAAGGGAAAAGTTGGAGAAGGTGATCCCGACGGTACCCGTCAAACCAATGCCTCCACCCCAGCCGGCAGACAATTCCAGCTGATTGCCCGATTTCTCTTCCACCGTCCAGTTGATATCCACCGTGCCATCATCCGGGTTGGGGTTAATACCGGGATTGATCTTTTCCTGGTTGAAAAAGCCGAGGTTGGCGATCTGCCGGGTCGAATGGATAACATCACTACGACTGAACTTATCGCCGGGAATCGTGAACAATTCCCTGCGGATCACATATTCTTTCGTCTTATCGTTGCCGGCGATGGTTACGTTCTTGATGGTTGCCTGAGGCCCTTCCGCCATCCGGATCTCGAAGTCAATCGTGTCATTGTAGACCGCAGTTTCAACCGGATCGACGTGGAAGAAGAGATAACCGTCATCCATATATAGATCGCTGATACCGCCCCCTTCCTGGGTCACCTGTTTGCCCAATTTCTTGTTGAGGATATCCAGGTCATACACATCCCCTTTATGAATACCCAGGATCAGCGTAAGAATAGAGTCGGAATATTTGGTATTCCCTTTCCAGCTAATGTTTCCGAAATAGTATTTTGCCCCTTCTTCCACCTTGATGGCGATGTCCATCTTGCCTTCGTGGATAACCTGCGTGTCAGCTACGATCGAGGCATCCCGGTAACCCTGGGAGTTATAGTAGTTAATGACGTTTTGTTTGTCCTCCTCGTACTTGGAGGCGGCGAATTTTGCTCCGCTGAATAACTTGAACCGGAAATAAGGGTCCAGGAATTCTTTCGTGGTGCTATAAGACAAAAAGCCCCAGTTGTTGATATACTGCCTCAGTGTCACAGAATCGTGAGGGCCGTAAGGCGTCATATTGGGAGGCGCGAAAAGAGTCAGTCGGCTGAGCTCCTTGGTGTCCTTCAGTTGCCTTTTCAGCGACTGCTCGGAAACGGCTTTGTTACCGAAAAAATTAATCTGCTCGATCCGGACCTTGGGCCCTTTACTAATGTTGAACGTCAGGACCTCGGAATTCTGTACAGCAGGGTCATGAGACTCCGTTGTAGCAACCTTTGCATCCTGGTAACCCTTATCGGAATAGAATTTCTTGATCGCCTGTATAGCCACGCGTTTCATATCCTCGGTAACCACCCGACCTTTGATCAGCCCGGTCTTGGTAGTGAGGTCATCGGCATCTCCTTTCTTCACTCCCTTAAAATAAAAGTTGGACAGCCTGGGCCTTTCCGCCACGTTAATTTCGATATAGATGCTGTTGCCGACTAATTTGGTGTAATAGATGGCGACGTCTGCGAAAAGATGTTGCTTCCATAGGTTCAGGATCGCCTTGCTGAAATTATCGCCGCCGGGGATGGTTACCTTATCGCCCACGGTGAGACCGGAAATAGAAGTCAGCAGAGATTCATCCAGGTATTTGGTGCCGGAGATCTTGATGCCGGCAATGGTATATTCGTGAGGCGGGTTTTTAGAATTGGAGAGCGCCATGAGCTCCGGATCGACGGAAATACCAGGATGGGTTGTATCAGCCATGCCAACATGGATGGTATCAGTCAAACTTGGTTTTGTTGTATCGGAAGTCGACGTTTTTGCAGTGTCAGACAGATGCGCTTTTGTGGAATCGTTCACCTGGGCTTTAGCAGCAGTGGTAATCAGTAAGCAGTAAGTGGTCAATAAAAAAACACAAAACAGCGATCTTCGTAGCATCCAGTCGGTTTTTAAATGTGCCGGAACGCGCTTTATTTTTAAAAAGAAATCAGCGTATTTCCGGCACAAGCGCTAATTTCTGTACTTCTGATCTGAACTTCCCCCTTGCCACGGCAAGTGCTCGTTCGTAACTTCTCAGGCTTCGCCCGGTATCTTCGCTCCTTTCGACACCTCCGGCGACTTTGGGCGGCAAATTAAGGGGATTTATGAAAAGTGTTTGTTAAAAAGTAGGCCCAGGGGCGATTAAATCCTTTTGGATCTGACCACTGGTCTTTCCAAACCGCCTTTCTCTTCCCTGAAAATCGAGGATAGCTTCATACAAGTTGTTCTTGCGGAAGTCCGGCCAACGAACGCTGGTAAAGTATAATTCGGCATAGGCGAGTTGATATAACAAAAAATTACTGATCCGATATTCCCCGCTGGTCCTGATCATCAATTCCGGGTCGGGAAAATCTTTTGTGGACAGGTATTGTTGCAGCGTGTCCTGGGTGATGGAGGCCGGATCGAGCTTGTCGGACCGGACATCCTGTGCAAGGCTTTTGACGGCTTCGGTCAGCTCCCAGCGGCTACTGTAACTCAATGCCATCACGAGATTAAGTCCCTGGTTCGCGGCTGTCAGTTCCAGCGCCTCACGGAGTTCCGTACGGGCATATTCGGGCAGCATCGTCATATCTCCGATCACATGCAGCCGGATATTATTCTTATTCAGGGTGCCGACCTCGTTACGAATGGTTTCCACCAGCAATTCCATCAGCCCCGTGACCTCAAGGGCCGGCCGATCCCAGTTTTCTGTGGAAAAAGCATAGAGGGTGAGATACCCGATACCCAGCTCCGCGCATCCTTCTACGATATCCCGTACACTTTCCACTCCATGAAAATGACCGAATAGCCTATCCTGGCCTTTTTCCTGAGCCCACCTGCCGTTCCCATCCATAATGATCGCAATATGGCAGGGCAGCTTTCCCAAATCTATTTTTTCTCTCAACCCATCCATAAAAGGCCCTTTAAAGGGCACAAATATAGGGGATTTGGGCGTCCCGCCGTCAATTGGCCGAAGGGCATTTGTAGGACATAATGTTAAAGGAAACAAAAAGCACCCCCGTCACCCAGCTGTCTTTCTGGTTGGAATAACCCCGTTGACGGCCCTGGATACCAATGGGCGTACCGGTTGCGTAGGAGCGGTCTTGCAGCTGATACCAGATGGTGGGCTGCCCGTTGGGTAAATAGTGAGGCTGGGCATTGGGCGCATACGTGCCGCTGACATCGTCGATATAATCGGTGGTGGTGAAGCGATAGACGACCTCCGCCCCGATGTTCACCCGGCGGCTGATATTATACTTGACCCCTGCCCCTACAGGGAAGCAGACGGCCAGCGGAGCGTATTCCTTAGGATATCCAGGTGTTCCCTGACCTTCCGTGCCCAGCGGACGCAGATATATTTTCTGGCCATTCAGGTAAGTGTAGGGGTTGTAATAAAAGGTGCCGATGCCGAAGGTGATGTAAGGCGTGAACCGGTGCGTTTCGCTGCCCGGAACGAATTTGAAGAAATTAAAGTCGCCCATTACCGCCAGCTCATAAATATTGGTATTGAAGCTGAGATTACGCCTGTACATGAATTCGTTGTAGGAGTTGAACGCATCTGAATAGGCCAAAAAAGTATAATTGGCCGCCACCCGGAGAGCTACATAATCGCCGAACTGTTTGCGAAAAAAGGCCCCGAAAGCTATATTGGGGGTGTTAAACCGCGGATTGGGATTAAGATCCCCGAAATACTGCGATACCCCGACATTGAAACCATATTCTCCTTCATGTACAAATGCCTGTTCCTGCGCCATCGCCCGCAGACCGATCCAACCGACGAACAGGGTGCAGAAAATTACTTTTTTCATCATGATATAAAAAAATAACCTGATATCAAACGAAATTCGCGAACTTTTCGTTTGCCAGGTTTCAAATTGTTATGTTAAAAACTCGTGCCAACTTTAACATGAAGTGGAAAAAAAATCGAAAGTTAATTCCTGGTGTCCAGTCCCCAGGAAAGTTTACCGCGTAAGGTTTGAAGGAAATTATTCTCATTCAGGCGAATGAGACTCAGTGTAAAGGACTCGCTCCGGACCGCCAGCTGGACCTGTTTATCCACGATTTCCTTTCTTGAATCCAGCACGCAGATGAAGTTTTCAGCCCTTCCTTCCACTTCAAATGAAATGATATTATTATCCGGCACCACGATCGGCCGCACATTCAGATTGTGTGGCGCCACAGGAGTGATGACAAAGCTGGTCGATTCGGGAAAGACGACGGGGCCTCCGCAGCTCAGCGAATAGCCGGTAGATCCCGTAGGTGTCGCTACAATCAATCCATCTGCCCAGTATGTGTTGAGGAATTCTCCATTGAGATAGGTATGGATCTTGATCATCGGTGAAGTATCAGTCTTATGGATGGCGAATTCATTGAGACCATAAGGTACATCACCGAATAAAGGCCGGTTGGCGTCAAGGTGAATAAGCGAGCGTTTGTCTACCACAAAAGTGCGGTTGGCCAATGCTGTGACAGCCGTCGTCAGTTCTTCCTTTCCAATGCTGGCCAGGAATCCCAGGCGCCCGAAATTAATGCCCAGCACCGGAATATTCTTGTCCCGCACGAGGGCGACAGTATCCAGCAGCGTACCATCACCACCCAAACTGATCAGGAATTCAATGGAATCATCCAGATCGGAGGATTCCCGGAAACTGCCGATATCTGAGGGCAGCACAAAGGCCGATCCGATCTTTTCCAGGAAGGGCTGATGAATGACCGGCTGCAGGTGCTGTCGGATCAATTCGTCGAATAGTCGTTGAACGCCGCTCTGCTGCTCATACTCTATCACGCGGCTGTAAATAGCTACTTTCATCAAATGTTCAGGTAATTCATCAAATGGTCGTAATTGTTGCGTAATTCGTTCTCGTACAATTCTTCCCCAAAATAATATTTCACCTGGTATTCGTACCGCTGAAAAGTGGCGACAATATCGGAGATTTCCGCCTTGTTGATCCGCAAAGTGACGAAGAAATTACCGGAGGAAGCATCCGAGTAGGTATTGAGCTGGATGATCTGTGCGTCGTTGGTCTCCACCAGCTTGCTGATTTCGGTGAATGAAAAGCTGACCTTTTCCATTTCAAGGACAATGATGCCGCCGGCATCATTGACACCGCAGACCCGGCCTAAATACTTCAGCAGATCCGTTGCAATGATAGCACCGGTATATTCCGCGTCGCCTGCAACAACGGGGATCAGCGTCAATCCATTCTCATTGACCAGCTGTACTGCTTCAAAGAAAAAGGATTCCGCATGAGCAACGATTCCAGAGAAGCCAGGTTGCAGCACTGACAGCAACGTATTGTCATCTTCTACGTTGAGCAGGTCTTCTTCACTGACCAGTCCGGCTAATTTGTCCTCTGTGACGACCGGCAGGTGAGTGACATGAAAATCCGCCATCAGGTCCAGGGCCTGAGCGACCGGGTCATTCAGGTGCAGAGAAGGGATGGCGGCAGATATGATCTCTTTGTTTAGCAATATTTCTATTTCTGTGTAATTATATTAGAATATACGGAAAAAATCAGGCCACCGCTGCGGGCTCATTCAATTTTCGCAAAAATTTAAGCAAAATCGTATTGAACTCTTCGGGTCTTTCCATCATCGGCGCATGACCACATTTGTCAATAAAATGCAATTCACTGTTCGGTATCAATTTGTGAAACTCCTGGCCGACAAAAGGAGGAGTGATAGCATCATTATTCCCCCAGATCAGTAAGGTAGGCTGTTTGATCTGATTGACCTCTTCTCCCATGTTATTCCGGATGGCATTTTTGGCCAGTGCGATGATCTTGATGGCCTTCATCCGGACATTGACGGTTTCATATAGCTCGTCTACCAGCTCCTTGGTGGCGATATTAGGATCATAGAAGGTTAATTCCGTCTTTTTGCGGATATATTCATAATCTCCCCGTTTGGGATAGGTATCTCCCATGCCATTCTCAAACAGGCCGGAACTGCCGGTCAGCGTCAGCGACTTGATCCGTTCAGGATGCCGCAGAACGTATAACAAGGCAACATGGCCCCCCAGTGAATTACCCAGCAGGTTGATATCCTTATAATCCCTGTATTCGACGAACTTATGGAGATACTTCTCCAGGCCGCCCACCGTCGTATGGATCAGGTCAAGTTCCAATAAGGGCAATATAGGCACCACTACCTTGTATTGATGGCGGAAATAGTCGATCTGACCGCTGAAATTACTCAATGCCCCGAACAATCCGTGTAATAACAACAACGGTTCGCCTATCCCTTCCTCGATGAATCTGAACTTGTCGTCTTGTTTAATTTCGTATTGCATCAGCTAATAAGTTCTATCCCTGTAATTAACCGCTAAAATAAACGTTTTACCTTAAAAAACCACTTCATAAACGTCCGAAAAAATCCTCTAAACGGGAGAACATTCCTTCGAACCACGGAACAAATTTACCGAATTCATCGATTACAACCGGACCCCAGGGCCGGATAAACGGGTAAGTTACAGAGGAAATTAGGGTAGTCCTGGCCATTAGATGCATCTGTACAGCATAAAATAACAGAACACTCAGAATAACGGTATAAAGCGCCGCATAAAGAATAATGCCAGCCAGTTTATTGAGCCAGCCCATCAGAGCCAGGTCGACGGCCTTCTCAGCCAAACGTGCGCCCAAACGCACAACAATCACCACCCCCACAAAGACCAGCAGAAAAGCGATGACCGGCAACCATCGGGAAGACAAGTGGTGACTCGCCCAGCCGGCAACGGTAGCCGATAGCTTGATGGCTGCAGCCAGACCTACGATCAGTGATATCGCAGAAAAAATGGCAATGATAAAGCCCTGACGGAATCCCCTGAAAATGGCCATGACCATGAACAGCAGGAACAGGACATCGATAGTCATTATTTTGCCAATAATTCTTTGGCGACAGCGCTGATGGTCTTCCCATCGGCCTGTCCGGCTAATTGTTTGCTGGCGACGCCCATTACTTTTCCGATGTCGGCCGGAGATGCAGCCCCTGTCTCGGCAATGATTTTCGCCAAAACAGCTTTCAATGCCTCGTTATCCAGCTGCTGAGGAAGGAATTTTTCTATCACAGCGATCTCCTCCTCCTCCTTCCGGGCCAGATCGGGCCGATTCTGTTCCTGATAAATAGCCAGGGAATCCTTCCGTTGCTTGACCAGTTTCTGCAAAAGTTTGGTCTCATCCTCTTCTTTCAGTTCCCCCCCGGCGCCTTCCGACGTCTTGGCAATGATAATCGCAGCCTTGATGGCACGCAAACCACGCAATGCGCCTTCATTCTTTGCCAGCATGGCCGTTTTCAATTCCCCCATCACTTTTTGTTCTAAACCCATATACAATCATTTAAAGATTATAGCTTATTGGTTTTCATCTGCTGTTCCCGGAATTTATTATAGAAATCCCGCGCAAATTCTTTCATCTCCCCCATCAGTACCGGGTCCTGTGTAGCCCGTTGATAGGTTTCCGCCATAGTCATCAGGGTCTGGTAGAAGAAATCGGCCATTTCATCGACCATCATTTCCTTGGTCCACAGGTCGATCCTCAGGGCTGTTTTTTCTGCACCGTCCCAAAAGGCCAGCATCATGGCTTTGGCACGCCGCGCATTTTCTGCGGTCGAATCTGTCGCGTTCCACCGGATGTCTTCCGGCACACGGTCTTTGTCTAAAGTAACGTCAATACTGATTGAAGATGTTGCCATATAAAAATTGCAAGTTAGTCAAGTTAGTTCATTGGCCGGAAAACTTTCCCGATCCCTTCCCACAAGGCATCAATCGACCCCCGCCAACTATACGCCCCACGCCGGTCAAAGCCCCTACTGATCAGGTCCGCCCGACCATTCTCGTCCTTATACATCCGCATCAGCTGAGCAGCCAGCGAAGTGGGGTCTCCGGCAACTGTCAGGAGAGCGGCATCCCCCGCGATTTCCTGCAGCAGACCGCCATCCGTTGCGATGACGGGCACTCCCGCTGCCCAGGCATTCAACAACGGAGCACCCAATGTATGGCCGTCAAACAGCAACAAGACAGCGTAGGCGGCGCGACTCAACTGTCCGACTTCCGCCGTCGGCCGATCCTCCTGCCATTGGACATCTTTCCTATATTTATAGGTCTCCAGCCGCTGTCTGATCACACCCCCGGACCCGTTGATCGCTCCCGTCAGAATCAATTGCATATTAGACTGCTGCCTTTTCTTGAACAGCGAAAACGCTTTCAGCAAATGGATCACGTCCTCGTCCACAGCGTCCGCCAGATCGGCGAGGAAATATTCTTTTCCCCGTACATATTTCCTTTTTATTTCTTCTTTTTCCGTATCCCTCAAAGGGCCTTTTATCCCGGCATTCTCCTCGATAGCCACCGGCAGGACCAATATCTTTTCTTCTACCCCTTCGGCCGCCGAAGGCTTGCCGTAGGCGATGCCGGAACAATGGCCGGCCAGCCAATTCCGATCACGCCCGGTAAAACAAAAGATCACCGCCGCGCGCTGCAGACCGGCGGTCAGCCTCTTCTTGTAGATAGACGGATAATGCCGGTCATTCCCGCTCTCATCGGGGTTAGCCTTTTCAGGCATCCAAAGGCATTGTGGAATGCCGGATAATTTAGCGGTTATACCCCCCGTTAGCATGACCATATCCGCGTGGTATTGTCTCGCCAGTCGCGGAATCTGCTGGTCATACCACCATCGCCAGCCGAAGCTGCCAGGCAGCGCACGCCGCACCAGCACTGAATCGCCGGAGATTCCATCCAACATGCCTGGACGAAAGGTGTGATCGACTACGAACAGCCATTTTATAGCCTTGTCTTTAGCCAGGGCAGCTGCGGCAGTAAGTATGAAGCGGCTTCTTTCACTGCCGGGTCCTGCATACTGCAAGGGCCGGCAATCCAGCAAAATGAGCATAGGCAAAGGTAATTAAGCCTCGTGGAAACCGGTAGCCAGGCTTATTTATCCACTTTTTGTTTAGATCATTTCGTTGACAATCAATAGGTTGAATATAACAAACGTTTAGAAAAGATGTGGTTTTTACGGTAGCCGAAGATCGAGTAGTTACGCTTTGGCCTTATTCTTGCTGATTTATAACTTTGATAGTAATCCGTATTCTGTAAAAAAATCCGTGCTTATGAAAAGTGTGTACCCAAAAGTATTTACTGTTATTTTATTAGCAGCGAGTATCCCCGTTGTCTCATTCGCCCAGTGCATGTGCAGCGCTGGCGTGCCGGCCACTCCGGTTACCTACGTCACTTCACTTCCCTCCACTACAGCAGCTTCTGCGAGCATCGCTTTTCCGATGTTCAACCCCAGTATCGGGACGCTGGCCTGCGTATCGCTGGTAGATACCATCACCGGCGTATCGACGACTCATGTGACGAATAATGCCCCGGACTCGGTCGACTATAAATTCGAGCTCCAAATAAATAATGATATCGAAGGCCCGGGGGGCCTCTCTTCCACCCCCGATTTCCAACACATTTACCTCGATACACTGGCGCCCGATGGACAACCGGGGAGCTCTACCGTTAACGGGCCGGACAGCATTTTCGTCAATGCACCTGATTCCAACGGCACCGGAAATACCGTAGGCTATCTCGGTACGGGTACCGTCGATCTGACCTATACGGTCAACGGCGGATTGGAGACATTGAAAGGAGGTCTCAATTTCGCCGATACGATCGTCACCGTCTATTCCGGAACCTTCGCTCTTACTTACTACTGGTGCCCGGCAACCGAGCTGGCCACTACCATTACCGATTTCACGGCAATACCCAACGACAATACCATTCAGTTGCAATGGTTAGCCAATAATCAACAATCCAATACCAATTATGTCATCCAAATCAGCACAGACGGGCAGAACTTCACGAACCTCGGAACGGCAGAAAGTAACGCTTCTTCAGCAGGTTCTTCAGCAGAATATCAATATCAATACAACTTTGATCCGACTAATGTGGGCAAACTCTATTTCCGGATCGAAGAAGTAAGTCCTTCCGGAAAGATCGGTTATTCAGTCGTCGACGTTGTCACTCCCGGTGCGACAGGAACGGGCGATATCAGTTACCAGACATTCCCCAATCCGGCTACCAATAGCCTGCTATTCCAGTTCAACAGCAACCAGACCGGCAATTTCGTGCTGCAACTGGTCAATACAGCCGGACAGATTGTTCAGGAAAAGGCAGTTACCCTGGCGGAAAGCAGCCAGATCAGACTGGACTTCAATCCGCAACCCGCCAGCGGGCTGTATTTTCTGCGGGCGGTCGACCTTACTCACAACAAAAGCTATGTGAGCAAGGTATTCATCAATTAGCCTATGAAACCATAGATCCATTGTTCCTGATGAAAAGTCGCCCTTAATTGGGGGCTTTTCTTTTAGGGGGGCGGCACCAGCAACTTATTCGGCAGAGTCAAGGGTCTGGCATCTTTGTTTGTCTATTGGGCTTTTATCTGTAGATTTGTCACAAATACTTTTCACTTTGCCTAACATGAACATCGATAATATGGAATACAATACTACGCGGAACCACCTGGTGATGCGTGAGTATGGTCGCCATATCCAGAAAATGATCGAATACCTGCTGAGTCTGGAAGACAAGGAAAAGCGTCAGCGCAATGCTTATGCCGTCATTGAACTGATGGGTTTCCTCAACCCTCATCTGAAGAATGTCGAAGATTTCCGCCATAAGTTGTGGGATCATCTTTTCCTCATATCGGATTTTAAATTAGAAGTCGCTTCCCCTTATCCCATTCCGACCCGGGAAACCCTTAAAGCCAGGCCGAAGCCTTTGAGCTATCCCAAACGGTACCCCAAATTCTCACATATGGGGAAAAATCTGGAAATCGTCATCAACAAGGCGCTGGCGGAGGAAAATCCTGATAAGCGCAACGGTTTTGCCAATGCCATTGCATACTACATGAAACTGGCCTATAATAACTGGCATAAAGAGACCGTCCATGACGACGCTATCCAGGCAGAACTTTCCCAGCTCACCGGCGGCCAGTTGGAATTCACCAATACACCGTATGTCAAGAGCTTCCGGCCCAATGAAAACCGCGAGCGTGAAAGAGGCGGATATGGCGACTACCGCAATAAACGGAACCAGAAATTTCAGCAACGGAATAACAACCGCAATAATGACCGCAATAATGACCGGGGCAACGATCGGAATAACGATCGAAATAATGACCGGGGCGCCAACAAATTCAAAAAGAAGCGGTTCTAGGAGATCTCCACAAAAACCAGGGGTGTGCATTCATTCGAAGTCATCGGCGGAAAAAAACTGCAGGGAGAGATTACTCCGCAGGGAGCCAAAAACGAAGCCTTACAGATTATCAGCGCCGTCCTGCTGACTCCGGAGAAAATGACGATCTCCAATATTCCCGATATATTGGACGTCAATCTTCTGATCGAATTATTGGGTGAGATGGGTGTCAAGACCGACAGGGTTTCCCGCGACACCTGCATTTTCCAGGCAGGCCATATCGATATCGACTACCTGCGCAGCGACGCTTTTCGCAGCAAGAGCGGCAAGCTCAGGGGATCGGTCATGTTGGCCGGGCCTATGCTGGCCCGTTTCCGCAAGGCCTTTATTCCCAAACCCGGCGGGGACAAGATCGGCCGGCGACGACTGGACACCCACATCATCGGCTTTGAAAAACTGGGCGTCCGGTTCACTTACCAGCCCGAAGAAGGCCTTTTCCACCTTGAAGCGCCGCAATTGAAAGGATGCTACCTGCTGCTGGATGAACCATCTGTTACCGGCACGGCCAACATTGTCATGGCCGCCGTCATGGCCGAAGGCACCACGACCATTTATAATGCCGCCTGTGAGCCCTATATCCAGCAATTGTGCAAGATGCTGGTCCGGATGGGCGCGCGGATCAGCGGTATCGGCAGCAATCTGCTACACATAGAAGGGACGTCTTACCTCGGGGGGACCGAGCACCGGATGCTGCCCGATATGATTGAAATAGGATCATTTATCGGTCTGGCAGCCATGACGCAGAGCGATATTACCATCAAGAATGCCGGCATCGACCACCTTGGCATAATCCCCGATAAATTCCGCCAGCTCGGTATCCAGTTGGAATACCAGGGCGACGATATTCATATTCCCGCGCAGGATATTTATGAGATCCAGAATTTTCTCGACGGATCTGTCCTTACGATCTACGATCATCCCTGGCCCGGATTTACTCCGGACTTGCTGAGTATCGTGCTGGTCGTCGCCACCCAGGCCCGGGGTTCGGTGCTGATTCACCAGAAAATGTTCGAAAGCCGCCTGTTTTTCGTCGATAAGCTGATCGACATGGGGGCTCAGATCATCCTTTGCGACCCTCACCGCGCCGCCGTGATCGGCATGGGGCGGGAACATCCGTTGCGAGGCGTCAGCATGAGCAGCCCCGATATCAGGGCAGGTGTGGCCCTGCTGATCGCTGCCCTCAGTGCAGAGGGAAAGAGCATTATCCAGAATATCGAACAGATCGACAGGGGGTATCAGTATATCGACCAACGGCTACGGCATCTGGGGGCCCAAATCAACAGAATATGAGCGCCGCTCCAAAGATCATCATTATCACGGCGCCTTCCGGAGCCGGTAAGACGTCCATCACCCGGTATCTGCTGGATAAATACCCTACCCGCCTGGGGTTTTCCGTTTCGGCCGCCACCCGGTCGCCCCGGGCCCATGAAAAGGATGGTGTGGACTATTATTTCCTTACCCTGGACACTTTCAAACAAAAGATCCAGCATAACGAATTTGTGGAATGGGAAATGGTGTACGAGGGTAAATTCTACGGCACCCTGAAAAGCGAGCTGGAGCGGATCTGGCAGCAAGGCAAGACCCCGCTGCTGGATATAGAGGTCAAGGGAGCCATCCATATCCGGGAGCAATTCCCCCATTCCACCCTGGCTCTTTTTATCGAGCCGCCGTCGGTCGACGAGCTGCGGCGCAGGCTGGAAATGAGGGGCACCGAAACCGTCGAAAGTCTCCTGGCCAGGGTAAACAAGGCTTCTTACGAGATCTCTTTCAAGCATCATTTCGATAAAATCATCGTCAATGACGATCTGAGCAAGGCTTGCCACGGGGCGGAAAAGGCTATTATGGAATTCCTGGAAATATAGAAAAATCCGATTTTTCCGACTATTTTCGTACCGTATGGTCAACACGAATACCCTTGTCTGGATTGTGCTCGCATGGCTGATGATCGCTTTTTTTTCGGGAATCGAAGTCGCCTTTATCAGGGCTAACAGGCTGGCTATCGAGCTGAAGAAAAAGCAGGGTCTGACCAGTGGTATCATTCTGGCCAATTTTCTGGATGCTCCCACCCAGTTCTTCGGTACGACCCTCGCCGGCTTCAACATCTTCCTTGTTATTTTCGGCCTGATGGTCGGCGAGACATTTCTTCCGGCCTGGAACTATATCATTACCCATTTCCATACGCCCGGCAGCTATGTCAACGCCATCCGCCTTTTTACGGAAACAGCAGTCGCCTCCCTCTTCATTTTGATCTTCGGGGAGTTCATCCCCAAAGCTCTCTTTCGCGCCAAAAGCAATTCCCTGCTGGGCTTTTTCGCCAGCACTATGGAAGTCTTCAATAAGCTGTTTTATCCGCTGGCCGGCCTCTTCGCTTCCATCTCTCAATGGATACTGAAATACGTTTTCAATGTACGGGTGGACGAACGGAAGGAGACGTTCTCCGGTACTGATCTCGATCATTTCCTGCAGCAGACACGGGATTCCGAAGAAGACCCTAACGATCTGAACAGAAACCTTTTAGAAGCCGCGCTGGCCCTGCCAAAAGTCAGAGTACGGGAATGCCTGGTACCCAGGAAAGAGATTGAAGGCGTGGACATGAACCTCACCATGGAGGAGGTCAGGAAAAAATTCGTCGACACCCGGTTAAGCAAGCTGGTTGTGTATGACGGCAACCTCGATCACGTGATCGGCTATATTCATCAGCTGGACCTGTTCAAAAATCCTCCTTTCATCAAAACGATCCTGCACCCTATCCCTGCCGTACCGGAGAGCATGTCTGCAACGGACCTCATCAATAAGTTCAGCCGGGAAAGAAAGAGCATTGCCTGGGTAGTGGATGAGTTCGGGGGCACAGCCGGTATCGTGACGATGGAAGACCTGCTGGAAGAGATCTTCGGAGAGATCCGCGACGAATATGACACCGAAGAGTTTGAAGAAAAGAAATTGTCCAACGACGAATTTATCTTCTCCGGCCGCCTCGAGCTGGATTACCTCAATAAGAAATACGAGCTGGATTTGCCTGAAAGCGAGTCGGAAACGCTCTCCGGCTATATCATCAACCAGCACGGCACCATTCCCAGGCTGAAGGACCGCATCATTATCGGGGACTACGAGTTCGAAATCGTCAATGTTAGTGATACCCGGATTGAAATGGTCCGAATGAAGGTGCTGAAATAACAGGTGCAACTTTGTTTCAATTACCTTATTAACCAATGTTAAGCCGTGGTTAAACGGCCTGCATTTTATCTCCGGCATCTACTTTTTCGACAACTTCGCTCTATCAAACGATGAGGGAATAAAATCCCGCCGGCTGACCACCCCGATACCCAAAAGATATTGTCCTTCTCACGAAGGAATGTTTTTCATAGGTCAGTTAGGAGTAAACAATGCACTCTGTAATGGAGTGCTTGTTTTTTTATGCTTGTGGATGACGCTTGAAGATCTCCGTCTTCATCTGGCATCTTTCGATATCCTGGCGGTAATCTTTGATCTTTTCATCATGCTGACTGGAAAGGATCGCTTTCTCGAAATAGTAAATCGCCTTCTCGTAATTCCTACGGAGTTCTTCGGACAATGCATAACGGCCATAGACCCACGATTTATCGATGGTCCTTACCCGAAGACATTTCTCCAGGTGTCCATTGAGTTCGTCGAACCGCTCCATATCCATCAGTAACGCGGCGATATGAAAGTAAGAGTGGGGATACAAAGAATCGCATTTGACGGCCGTCTGAAAATGGTTTTCAGCTTTCGCATAATCGTCAAACTGTGTTTTATACAACCAACCCATAGAGTTATGAGCCTGAGCGCTGTCCGGCTCCTCATACAGGATACTTTCATATTTCTTGAAAGCTTCTGCATAATTGTTGTTCTTGATATCGGCCTCGGCCTCCAGGTATAGCTCTTCAGAATTTGCGTTCATAGTTTATTTCATGATATTATCACCACCCCAACACCCATGCAAAGATCAGCGGTGCAACTATGGTGGCGTCACTTTCAACAATAAATTTCGGCGTATGGATATCCAGTTTCCCCCAGGTGATCTTTTCATTCGGTACGGCTCCCGAATAAGATCCATAGGAGGTAGTGGAATCCGAGATCTGGCAAAAATAGCTCCAGAAAGGAACATCGTGCCATTCCAGGTCCTGGTACATCATTGGTACCACGCAGATGGGGAAGTCACCGGCGATGCCGCCACCGATCTGGAAAAATCCGACGCCTTTCCCACCGCTATTCTCCCGGTACCACCCGGTCAGCCAGGCCATATATTCGATCCCGCTTTTAACAGTACTGGCTTTCAGCTCATTCTTAATGACATAGCTTGCAAAAATGTTGCCCGTCGTGCTGTCTTCCCAGCCTGGCACCACGATGGGAATGTTTTTCTTCGCTGCGGCTATGATCCAGCTGTCCTTGGGGTCGATCTCGAAGTATTGTTCGAGGTCTCCGCTAAGGACGACTTTGTAGAGGAATTCATGGGGAAAATAACGCTCACCTTTCGACTCGGCGTCTTTCCACACTTTAACAAGATGCTTCTGCAGACGGCGGAAGGCCTCCTCTTCGGGGATACACGTGTCTGTAACCCGGTTATAATGATTTTCCAGGAGATTCCATTCATCCTGGGGTGTCAGGTCCCGGTAGTTGGGTACCCTTTTATAATGGCTGTGGGCTACCAGGTTCATAACATCCTCTTCCAGGTTAGCCCCGGTACAGCTGATGATGTGCACTTTATCCTGCCGGATCATTTCGGCCAGGGAAATCCCCAGTTCAGCAGTACTCATGGCGCCGCCGAGGGTAATCATCATTTTACCTCCTTCGAGTAAATGCGTTTCATATCCTTTGGCCGCATCCACCAGGGCTGCGGCATTAAAATGCCGGTAATGATGCGCTACGAACTGAGAGATGGGACCTTTATTCATGACTGTCGTCTTTTTTGGGAGCTAATTCAGAATGAGGGGCAAAAATACAAAAAAAAGGGCTGCCTGAAACAGGCAACCATAAAAGGCGGAGCCTTTTAAAGGTTATTAAACAAAAAGAAACCGCCTCTACATTTCTGCTTTGAGGCGGGTTTCTTTTTAACTAACCGGGATATATATAGATGCTTATTCAGCCAAAGCTTTTTTCTCCTTGCTGAAGACATTCCAGTAAGAAGCGCCATCCGATTTCAGCACGATCTTCTTATCACTGTTCTCCAGTGTTACATAATAAGAGGTTTCGCTTCCGGCGGAGATTTCAAAAAGATCGGTGATCCAGTAGTCTGCATAATCTTTCTTAAGTGAAGCAAGGAGATTGAGCGGTAGTTGATCGCTGATGATGTTGCGAACGACGGCCTGCAATTCACCGTCATTGTTATAATATGCGCACAGCACCTGGCCGTTGAGGGAGAATGTGGCTTTGATAAAGCCAGCCTTCTGTTCCCAGGTCGTATGGCTGGCATTCGTGAAATCGCTTTTGAATGCTGACAATGTCTTCTGGCCGATGACTTCATCATTACCATTGGCGAATGCGCTGATACCCATCAGGGCTACCGCGGCGAGAGATAAAAAAATCTTTTTCATGTTTGTTTGCTTTATGCGTTTAAGTTTTTTTGTCTTTTTAAGATCGTTGTATATAAGAGACGCGGGCTATTCATTCCATGTTGCATCTTCGTGAAATTTTTTTTTTTGATGCTCCTTCCCGCGTGCTATATAAGATCTACAATAACTAAGACGCAGCAAAAGTATTTAGGTTACACTTTCTTACAAGCCAATATTGATCAGTGGCCCCGCATGTTAACGAATAATGAACAAGGAGCCTTAACCACCTTGCCCGTTGTCTGGACAAAGGCTTCGAAACCCTTTATCCATAGGCCTTGGAGGCGAATTCTTAATAAAACTCTAAAATCATCTTATATAGTGTTAAAATAAACTTTCGGTAAAAAGACCGTTAGAATGGCTACATTAGATCCTGTGAATTATTTGGCGCATGCATATCTTTCTTTCGGAATTCCGGACGTTGTGGTGGGAAATCTGATCAGCGACTTTGTCAAGGGGAAGAAACAACTGGAGTATCCCGACAGCATCCGCAAAGGCATCATCCTGCACCGGGCTATCGACACTTTCACCGATACCCATCCGGTCACGCGGCGCGCAAAATCTTATTTCAGAGCTGTTTACGGGCTTTACTCCGGTGCTCTTACCGATGTGGCGTACGATTATTTTCTGGCTAATGATCCTATAGCATTTCCTGCCGAGGAGAATGAGGCCCTTGCGGGAACTATTCCTGCCCTGCCCGACCACAGCGCTGGCGCTTCTAGTATCGACCGGTCCCTCGACCGGTCTCTGGCCGCATTCGCGCAACAGACCTACCAACAGCTGGCCACCAGGGAATCCTTTTTCCCGGAACGTTTCGCCCGGATGTTCCCTTACATGCGCAACCAGGACTGGTTATACCACTACCGGTATAAAGAAGGAATTTTCAATAGTTTTGCCGGTCTGGCCCGAAGGGCTGCCTATATGCCGCCGCCAGAGCAGGCCTGTGAGCTTTTTGAGGCCCATTACCGGGAATTAGAAGCCTGTTACCGGGAATTTTTCCCCTCATTGAGGGATTTTGCCGTCCGAACTATGGAAGACCTACCGATCCGCTGAAAATTGGATATTTTTGTGATATGAAGAAGATCCTTGTTTTGGCAGGTCTCCTGGTGGGAATGGTAGCGGCAAAAGCACAGTTGCAACCTACTGGACTGGATAGTTCTCCGCTGGACATCAGTTATTACCCGGTGAACTACCCGGTGCTGAAGATACAAGACAAGATCAACGAACCCCTGATTGCCCGCGTGGTCTATAGCCGTCCTCAAAAAAGAGGGCGTAAGCTGTTCGGAGACCTGGTCTCCTACGGACAGGTTTGGCGGTTAGGGGCTAATGAGGCGACGGAGATCGAATTTTTCCAGGACGTTAAAATCGACGGCAAAACGTTAAAAAAGGGTCGCTATACCTTGTACGCGCTGGTCAATGAAGATAAATGGACGTTGATATTCAATAAAGAAAACGATACCTGGGGCGCATTTGCCTATGACCCTTCCAAGGATGTCTTGCGCAGCACGGTGGCTGTGGAAAAGAAATCTGAGATCACCGAGGCCTTCTCTATTTCATTCCAAAAGGCAGTCAAAGGCGCCAATCTGGTCATCAGCTGGGACGATGTGCTGGTACAGCTGCCTATCGGCTGGTAAGGCGCCTTCTCAAACTACAAACCCAACCACATGTGCGGTATTGCAGGTATCCTCTCGGCCGATCCGGCCCACATAACGGAACAGCGACTGAAAAAAATGACGGATGCCATCGCTCACCGGGGTCCTGACGGACAGGGACGTTGGATCAGTCCCTCAGGATTGGCGGGCTTGGGTAGCCGCCGGCTGTCTATCATCGATCTCAGTCCCGCCGGCGCACAGCCGATGCATTATCTCGACCGCTATACGCTGATACACAATGGCGAGATTTACAACTACCGCGAGCTGCGCAGCCTGTTGCAATTGAAAGGCTATTCCTTTTCTTCCCGGACCGACACCGAAGTGATCATGGCTGCTTACGATCTTTACGGAACCAGCTGCCTGCAGCACTTCGATGGCATGTTTGCCTTCGCGCTCTGGGACGAGCAGGAAAAAACGCTGTTCCTTGCGAGGGATCGTTTCGGCGAGAAACCGCTGTTCATCTATCAGGACAAAAGTCAATTCCTTTTTGCCAGCGAAATGAAGGCCCTCTGGGCTGCCGGAATAATAAAA
Organism: Puia dinghuensis; assembly: GCA_026225275.1. Classification (GTDB taxonomy): domain Bacteria; phylum Bacteroidota; class Bacteroidia; order Chitinophagales; family Chitinophagaceae; genus Puia; species Puia dinghuensis_B. The sequence continues at coordinate 51,552 of JAMFSL010000079.1, read as the reverse complement.
GACAGCAACCCGGCCATGCTCTTCAATTTCATTACGCTCGGCTATACACAGAATCCCGCCGACGGATCGGAGACCTTCTTCCGCCATATTAATAAGTTACCTGCCCGGTCCTTTCTTCTCTATCATGCGCTGACCCGGCAATCGGAGATCAACAGGTACTGGGACCCCTATCCGGAGGAGGGAGAGCGCGTCCTCTCAGCAGGCAGGAGCGAACAGGCTGTCCTGCAAGAATTCACCGCGCTGCTGGCCGATTCCGTCAGCAAGCGTCTCCGCAGCGACGTCAGCGTCGGCACCAGTCTCAGCGGGGGATTAGACAGCTCGACCATCGTCGCCAGTATCCTCAGGCAGTCGGACTCCCCGCAAAAACTGCCCACTTTCTCGGCCGTATTTCCGGGCTTTGCAAAAGACGAATCCGCCTACATCTCCTTATTGACGCGTCATTTTTCTCTTGAAAATTACCAGACGACTCCCGGCGCTGCGGACCTCGTCCGGGATTTTGAAAAACTGATTGCGCACCAGGAAGAGCCGTTTCAATCCTCCAGCATCTACGCCCAGTTCAGCGTGTTCGGGCTTGCGGCCAGCCGGCATGTAAAGGTACTGCTGGATGGACAGGGCGCCGACGAGCTGCTGGCCGGCTATCCCAAATACTATTCCTGGTACTGGCGCGAACTCTACAGGAGTGATAAAAAGACCCTGGCTCATGAACTGGCAGCGGCCAAAGATTTCGACACGCCGGATGGCTGGAGCTGGAAGAACAGGCTCGCCGCACTGCTACCCGCTTATGCCGGGCGTTATCAGAAAAAAAGACAGACGGCCCTGCAGCTCGACAACAAGGACCTCGCCGGGGATTTTGTCCGGCAGTCCGGCATCTCTTACTATGATATCCCACCTGTCGCAAGCCTGAATGGCATCCTCTATTATAATGCCCTGATGAATGGGATGGAAGAACTGCTGCGCTATGCCGATCGCAATAGTATGGCGCATGGTGTCGAGGTAAGGCTGCCTTTTCTCGATCACCGGCTGGCAGAGTTCCTGTTCGCCCTTCCTGCCCATTTCAAGATCCGGGGAGGATGGACCAAGTGGTTACTCAGAAAGAGTGCCGAGCCCATGCTGCCCGCCGGGATCGCCTGGCGACGTGACAAGATAGGTTATGAACCGCCCCAACTCGCCTGGATGCAAGATGGGATTCTGCAGGAATATGTCCAGGAAGCCCGGCGCAGCCTGGTGAAAATGGGCATCCTGGCGCCGGCCGTCCTGCAAAAAAAAATTCAGCCGATGGAAGCCCATGCGGCTGAAAATTTTGATTGGCGTTACCTGGTGACCGCTGCCTGCATGAAAGATAACTCTTAGGCAGGCCAGTCGGATTGTCAAGCCTTGGCGAATTTTTCAATCTTCTCCAGATTGCCTGAGGCATCCGAATGAACGGTATACCAGTTCTTATCATCCTGTAATCTGATAAAATAATCGGTGCCATTTTCAGTAGCGATTTCAGTCACTCCGAACACCGACTTGCCGGCATAGTCTTTCTGCAGGCGGCAGATCACCGTAACCGGCAGGTTCTTCTCCGAATAATAACGAAGGGAGCCCACGAAGTTGCCGTCCTTGTCATAACTCACCTTGTTCAGAATATCGTTCTGTTTGAAGGTGACTAAGTAACCGGTTGGCTGCTCTGTCCATTTTACCTGGATAGCATCCGGAAATGTTCTTTGAAAAGCTTCCAGCAATTTATCATTGATGGAGAAATGATGTTCTGCAAATACACCTGCAGAAAGAGACAGCAGGCAAACTGCAATCAGAAATGTTCTTTTGAAAAAATGATTCGGTGTCATGGAGTGTTATTTAAAAAATTTTAATCAATTAAATTACTTTGATGAGTCAAAGCTAATGTCAAAGCAAGCGTATGTCAAGCCAATCTACACTCCCGGTAAACGCAGGAAAGACGAACATAACCACCTGAAAATCCATATTGACCTTAAAGGGGTAAATAAAGTTTTGAAGCATGCGAATCCGCGCGCGAAGCGGGATAAGTCATGTTGCTTATTTCGGGTTAAGTTTTTGTTAAACTGGGGGAGTGGTTTTCCTTTGTATCTTTAACACATGAAACTCTCAACCAAACTGATCCACGCGGGCATAGAGCCAGACCCCTCTACGGGTGCGATCATGACACCGATCTATCAGACCTCTACTTATGTTCAATCCGCCCCGGGTGTACACAAGGGATATGAATATGCCCGATCGCAGAACCCTACCCGTTCCGCATTGGAATCGGCGCTGGCCCACATCGAGAACGGCCGGCATGGATTGTGTTTCAGCAGCGGTGTCGCGGCCACGGATGCCGTCCTTCGACTGCTCGTGCCGGGTGACGAAGTCATTGCCGCTAACGATATGTACGGGGGAACGTACCGCTTGTTCACTAAAATTTTTGAAAAGGCCGGTATCCGGTTTCACTTTGTCGACATGCAGGAGGCATCCGCTATCCTGCCGCATATCAACGCGAATACGAAACTGATCTGGGCCGAGACGCCGACCAACCCGTTGATGAACATCGTTGATATTGCAGCGTTGGCGGCCATTGCCAATCAACACAAGATCATGTTTTGTGTAGATAACACTTTTGCCTCTCCCTACCTGCAAAATCCATTGGATCTGGGCGCCGATCTTGTCCTGCATTCCGCCACCAAATATCTCGGCGGTCACAGCGACGTGATCCACGGTTGCCTGGTTATGAAGAGCGATGAACTGCGCGAGAAATTATATTTCATTCAGAAGGCCTGCGGCGCTGTTCCCGGACCCCAGGACTGCTTCCTCGTTCTTCGCGGGCTGAAGACACTGCATGTGCGCATGGACAGGCATTGCTCCAATGGTGAGGCGATTGCCCATTGGCTGCGCAACCATCCGAAGATAGGTAAAGTATACTGGTGCGGATTCGAAGACCATCCGGGTTATGCTGTGGCGAAAAAACAGATGCGCGGATTCGGCGGTATGATGAGCTTTACCCTGAAAGATGACAGTGTTGAAACGGCTAAGAAAGTCCTGTCCTCTACAAAAGTCTTCGCCCTTGCGGAAAGTCTGGGTGGGGTGGAATCGCTGATCAATCATCCGGCCAGCATGACGCATGCCAGCATTCCGAGGGAAGAACGTCTTCGCAATGGATTGAGCGATTCGTTGATCCGGCTGAGCGTCGGCATCGAAGATGCAGACGATCTGATAGAAGATCTCCAGCAGGCCATTTCATGAGCACGATGGACACATACGAACCTGTACCGGCGACTCTCCGGGCTTTTCTCGACAGAAAGGTGGCGGAATATAACCGACCTTCTTTTATCGCCGACGATCCGATATGTGTTCCACATGCCTACAGCCAACGGCAGGATATAGAAATAGCCGGATTTTTTACCGCTATTTTTTCCTGGGGCAACCGCACGACCATCATCCGTAAATCAAAAGAACTGATGCAGCTGATGGACAATGCGCCGCATCAATTCATCCTCCATCACACGGACAAGGAATTAAAGACTCTTCTGGCGTTCAAGCACAGGACCTTCAATCCAACTGACCTGCTGTATTTCATCGAATTCTTCCGACATCATTATAGCCGCTATGACTCGTTGGAATACGCTTTTTTGCTGCCCTGGCAGGAGTCTGCGAACCGCGGCCGCCCGGAAAAGGATTATGAGCCCGGCGCCGCGCTGACCGCATTCCACCATTATTTCTTCTCGCTCGAAGCAATACCCCCACGCACGCGCAAACATATCGCCACCCCCGAGAGGAACTCCAGCTGCAAAAGGTTGAATATGTTCCTCCGCTGGATGGTCAGAAAAGATAACAAAGGAGTGGATTTCGGCCTTTGGAACCGCATTTCGCCCGGCCAATTGATCTGCCCGCTGGACTTGCATGTAGCCAGGGTAGCGAGAAGGTTTGGCCTGCTGACCCGAACGCCGACCGATTGGCTGGCGGCATTGGAACTGACCCAAAGCCTGGCCTTGCTGGATCCCGAAGATCCGGTGAAATATGATTTCGCGCTCTTCGGACTGGGCGTCATGGAAAAATTCTGATGGAGACGGCAGCCTTACTATATGATCTCAATACCTCTTATGGGCTGGAACTACCCGAAATGGTCACCATGGATGCACTCGAGGCATTGTTGACCGAAAGGATCAATATGATGATCAATAGGGACTTCAGCGAGCTCGTTCAACTGCTCTACCGCATCGATATCAACGAATCAAAGCTGCGACTTTTATTGCAGGAAAATCAGGCCTCCGACGCCGGTCTGCTGATCGCCCGGCTGATCCTCGAAAGGCAGTGGCAAAAGATATTGACCCGAAGGGAATATAGCCGGCGGGATACACCTAACGAAGAAGAGCGTTGGTAACCCCATCGCCCGCAGGCCGGATTAAAACATCAGTTCCTTTACCTTTTCTTTGTCTTCCTTTTCTTTTTTCAGATCGAACATCGTGCCGAACACCCGGTCCCAGATGGTGCTGCTCACTCCGTAGCCTTTATGTTCGTCCTTGTAATGATGCAGGTGATGATTGCGCCACAAAGGCTTCATCCATTTGAAGGGAGGGTTCCAGGCATGGATGGCATAATGCATGCTGCCATATAAGAGATATCCGAGCATGAATCCCGGAAAGAACATGAAGACATTGGTACCGATGACCAGGCGAAGGAGCAGGAAGATGATCGAGGCAATAATGAGACTGGGAACGGGTGGCATGAACAGCCGTTCGCGGTCGCGCGGATAATGATGGTGATTCCCGTGCAGGGTGTAGATGAATTTGCGGGCCCTGGGGCTTTCCGCTATCATGTGAAATATATACCGGTGCATTATGTATTCGAAGAAGGTCCAGAAAAGCATGCCCGCCAGGAAAACCAGTGCGATGCGGACTATCGGGTAGTCCAACCGGGACCCGCTATAATAAAGCGAATAAGAGATAATAGGCAGGTACATTCCCCAGATCACCGCAGGGTGGGTCTTCGTCAGCATTTCCAGATACTGATTCTTAAACAGCTGAGCCTGACCTTTATTATGAATCTTTTCGAATTCCATGGTAGCCGAGATTATAGCGCAAAGGTACGAAGAACCTTCCAATCAAATGCTCAGTAATCCCATCCCGCAAGCTTGGTAAACTCTTAGTCATAGGATAGAATAAACCGGCTCAGGTCTGGCGGATAAAGATGCCCGCGCTGTAGCTCATACTGGTAAACGATATTGCCTATCTCCCGGAAGAAAGGATAGGCAATTTCTTCATATTCGTATTTATCGTCATTTAAGATCCCGTCGCCATTCACATATATTGTTCCGCTTAACATGAACTCCACTTTGTTCCGGAAGTCCGCGATATAAGCGATATCCGTGGCGAAGCCATAGGACCAGCCAGGTTTATTAAAACTTCGGATATAGGAAGGGATGGGTGAACGACTGGCCCGGAAGAGAAAGAATTTGGTATAGCCCTTGAAATAGGTGGTCGTATCATAATGAGGAAAAGAGGACTCGCCGGGATATTCGGACATATACTGATAGAGAAAGCGATAGTCCCGGTCATTCAGGTGAAACCGCCTGGCAGCGGGAACCGATTCGGGAAACAGCACAGACTGCATGATCTGCTGTGCATCCTCCAACGGAAAGTTATTGTGCCGGGTAAAGTCCATCGGGGCATGCACAAGTGAGTCATGGCGGTCATAGTAGGCATTTCCGATGAGAATGCTGTGGCTGAAATCGAAATCGAGTGTGCTGACCGCCGGAGGTTGCCGGTACAGCACATGACTGTCGGCACCAAAACGGATGGAATTGGTATGCCTGTTCTCGTCCTCCGTCATCGGCATGAAACGACGGGTGATCCGGATGTCCGGATAGCCCAGTTGCCAGAGCCGGCGGTTGATCGGTGCCTGGCCCAGGAATTCATACAGACGGTTATATGCATCGTTGTCACTGACAAGAAAGATCCTTCTGATATATTGGGCCAGCGAAGGCACTCCGGTCATGGCAGTACTGTCGGTATATGTCGTTGTCTGACCGCTGTAGGTGCTGTCTGTGAACATAGGCGTTTCCTTGTCGATACCGTACCGGGCAAGGCTGTCCATTTTCTCGAGAGCGAGGAAGGCTAACGGCATTTTTACCGTTGATGCCGGGTTGTAGTATTCCAGGGGATTGACCCGGAAATAATAGTTATGAAAATGAGGCTGGTTGTCCTTATCGCGGTCGATACGGGTATAGATCAGCTGATAGCGAAAAGAATCGGGATGATCCAGCACATGGAGCAAGGCAGGGGAGGCTTGTCCCCGCAGTAAGTCCCGCAGGAAAGGATCTGTCTTCTCCTGGGCGGTTGCCCGGTGAAAAATGACCAACAGCAGGGTGTAAAGGACGAATCGTCGCATGCGCATCGATAAAGCTAAAAAAAATTCCTTTACTTTGACGGCATGAAGTTAGTCTCTTACCTGAAAGCTGAGCAGGAACAGCTGGCCTTGCTGGTCGACGAAATGCTCTATGACGTTGAACTGATCCACCCGGACATTCCCAATTCGATGAATATGTTCCTGAATTATTGGGATGACTTATTTCCCCTCGTCCAGGCCGGGAATCTCGCCATTCAGGAGGGGCACGTCAATAGCACGAAGGCTGTTTCCATCGAAAAGGTGCAGGTGTTGGCCCCGGTGCCCTTTCCCACCTCCTGCCGTGACGGATATGCCTTCCGTCAGCATGTCGAGGCTGCAAGACGCAACCGCAAAGTTCCGATGATTCCCGAGTTCGATCAATTCCCCATTTTCTATTTTACTAACCACCACAGCATCCAGGGCCCGGGTGATATCCGTTGTATGCCGGATCATTTTCGCAAACTCGATTTCGAGTTGGAAGTGGCGGTCGTCATTGCCAGGAATGGCCGGAATATCCGGGCGTCGGAGGCAGATGACTATATTGCCGGTCTGATGATCATGAACGATATGAGCGCCAGGACCCTCCAGGCGGAAGAAATGTTGCTGAACCTGGGTCCGGCAAAAGGCAAGGACTTCGCCACGGCTATCGGTCCCTGGCTCGTCACCCTCGACGAACTGCGGGAATTTGAGGTTCCTTGTAAGGAAGGCCATACCGGGCTTAGCTGGAATCTGCGGATGCAATGCCGGGTGAATGGTGTGACGCTCAGCGATGGCAACCTGGCCGATATGGACTGGACCTTTGCAGAGATCATTGAAAGAGCTTCGTATGGCGCCGAACTGTATGCGGGCGATGTGATCGGCAGTGGCACGGTGGGCACCGGATGCCTGCTGGAATTAAATGGCACCGGGAAACTGACCGACCCTGAGTATAAGGAACAATGGCTGCAGGAAAATGATGTAGTAGAAATGGAAGTGGATGGCCTGGGGGTCCTTAGCAATACGATCGTCCGCGAAGAGAGTGAGCTATCGCTGTTGGAGGGGAAGAAACGATGATCGTCGATCTGGCCACGCTGACACCGGTCGAAAGACAGGGCTATCTGCAGGCTTCGGTCGCGCCCCGGCCCATTTGCCTGGCCAGTACCATCAACAGCGCAGGGCAGGTCAACCTGAGTCCCTTCAGCTTCTTCAACATGTTCTCCACGACGCCGCCAATCCTGATCTTTTCTCCCTCCCGGCGGGTGCGGGATAATACCACCAAACATTCCTGGCATAATGTGCAGGAAGTGCCGGAAGTCGTCATCAATATCGTCGACTATCCGATGGTACAACAGGTCAGCCTGTCCAGTTGTGAGTATCCGAAAGGGGTCTCGGAGTTTGTAAAAGCAGGGTTTACGGAAGAGCCGGCCACCCTGGTGAGACCACCTATGGTGAAGGAAAGCAAAGTCCGGATCGAATGCCGTGTCCTGGAATTGAAAACGCTGGGCGAAGAGGGAGGTGCGGGCAACCTTGTCATCTGTGAAGCTCTTCGGATGCATATCGATGATACGATCCTGAACAGCGCCACCGGACGCATCGACCCCCATAAACTACCACTGGTGGCCCGCCTGGGCGAAGACTGGTATTGCCAGGTCAACGCGGAAAGTCTCTTCATGGTGGAAAAACCTAATACCCGCCTCGGGATAGGCATCGATGCCCTGCCCGACAGCATCCGCAACAGCAGGATACTCAGCGGCAATGACCTCGGACAGCTAGCCAATGTGCATGTTATGCCGGTCATCGATCCGGCTTATGATGACGAGCGCCTGCGACAGATCTTCCAATATTATTCCGTCAGCCCCGAAGAGATGGAGGCCGAGCTGCATTCCTACGCCCGGCAGCTGCTGCTGGAAGGCAAGGTGGCTGCGGCGTGGCAGGTATTGCTGGCGCTGGCCTAGCGGTCAGCGTTGACGGCCTCAGTGCGGCGTTGACGGCCTCAGCCTAATGTCCTTTGGCGCCTCCCGGCAGATGGCTTACCTTTGCCGGAATTTTGCAATCATTATTGGATTATGACCACATCAAATCTATCGGAACAGGAGATCATTCGGCGTGAAAAGCTGGCCGGGCTGCAGCAGTTGGGCGTTGACCCCTATCCGGCCGCTTTGTTTCCTATCAGCCATTATTCCGCTGACATTTTAAAACGATTTACAGAAGAAAACAAAGCGGAGTTCAGCAACGTTACGCTTGCCGGGCGGGTCATGAGCATTAATGATAAAGGCAAGGTAGTATTTATCAAGATCCAGGATAGCCAGGGGATCATCCAGCTTTATATGCGCAGGGACGATCTTTGTCCCGGTGAGGACAAAACTTTGTTCGACAATGTGATCAAGCACCTGCTCGACCTCGGCGATTTCATCGGGGTAACAGGTTATGTGTTTGTCACCCGTACCGGGGAAACTTCCGTCCATACTCAAACCTTCGCCTTGCTGGCCAAATCCCTCAAGCCTTTGCCCGTTGTAAAGAGGGATGAGCAAGGCAATGTTTTCGACGAAGTGACAGATCCTGAATTCCGGTACCGTCAACGGTATGCGGATCTTATCGTTAATCCGGGGGTAAAAGAGGTCTTTCTCAAGCGCACGAAGATGATCAATGCCATTCGCACGTTCCTAAATGAACGCGGCGCCCTGGAAGTAGATACCCCGGTATTGCAGAGCATCCCCGGCGGAGCCGCCGCGCGCCCGTTCATTACGCATCACAATGCCCTCGACGTGCCTTTTTACCTGCGGATCGCCAACGAGCTATATCTCAAAAGACTGATTGTAGGCGGATTCGACTGGGTCTATGAATTCAGCCGCAACTTTCGTAATGAAGGCATGGACCGCACCCATAACCCCGAATTTACCGTACTGGAATTCTATACGGCCTATAAGGATTACCTGTGGATGATGGAGACGACCGAGCAGTTGCTTGAAAGCGCCGCCATGGCGACAAACGGCAAGAGTTGGGTATTGGTAGACGGCCAGGAGATCGATTTCAAGGCCCCTTATCGCCGGGTCACCATGTACGATGCCATCCGGGAATTTACCGGCATCGATATCGATGGTATGGATGAGGAGGATTTGCGGGAGGCCTGCCGCCGCCTGGATATCCACGCCGACCCAACGATGGGCAAGGGCAAGCTTATCGATGAGATCTTCAGTTCGAAGTGCGAACGTCATTTTATCCAACCGACTTTTATTATAGACTACCCGGTGGAGATGAGCCCCCTGACTAAAAGGCACCGGAGCCGCCCTGGCCTCGTCGAGCGTTTTGAGCTGATGATCAACGGAAAAGAGATCGCCAATGCCTACAGCGAGCTCAACGACCCGATCGACCAACGGGAGCGGTTCGAGGCACAGGTACAGCTAATGGAGCGCGGGGATGACGAGGCTATGTTAATCGACAATGATTTCCTTCGGGCGCTGGAGTATGGGATGCCCCCCACCGCCGGCATCGGCTTTGGCATCGACAGGTTGTGCATGCTGATGACAGGTCAGGTCAGTATCCAGGATGTGCTGCTGTTTCCGCAAATGCGCCCAGAGAAGACACCCGAACAAACGGTAGAGCACCCGAAAGCAGATCTATAACCGCCTCAACTACCGGCTATGCCCATACTGGTGCAAAGATATTCCGCGTTATCTGGCAATTTTTTGTTAAATTAGGAGTAATTAAACGATTGCCATATGAATAATGCAACCCTCTCCAAGATCGGGACGATCTTCTATGCCCTCGTTATTGGTTTCTTCGGTCTCAACCATTTCATTGTCGGTACCGGCATGCAGAAAATGGTACCCTCTTTTCTTCCGGGCGGCGTCTTATGGGTATATATTACCGGCGCCTGTTTGCTGCTCGCGGCCATTGCCTTCCTCATCGACAGGCAGGCTCGGCTGGCTGGATTGCTGCTGTGTCTCTTTTTGTTATTGATCGTGCTGACGGTGCACCTGCCGGCAGTATTGAATGCGCCCGATGCCAGCGCCAGGAGGTTTCCGATGACCAACCTGATCAAGGACACCGGTCTCGCTGCCGCTGCCCTGCTCGTGGCCAGCAGAAAAAGCTAGGCAATGACGTCGTGGCCAACAGGGACTCCCGAACCGGTTGAACATCCGAAGGCCGATCTTTAGAGAAACAGGTCATTCATGAGCTTCTGCCCGGGATTGACGGCATAATGGCCGAAATCGGTCACCCCTTCCTGTTTCAGGACCTCTTCGTCAATATAAAAATTGCCCGTATTCTCAAAAGACGGCTTTTGCAGGATATAGTATGCAGCGTCCGACACGATCTCGGGCAATCTGCTTCGTTGCATCAAAAAGTCGCCGCCCAGCAAGTTCTTCACTGCTGCCGTAGCGATAGTAGTCTTTGGCCACAGCGCATTGGCTGCGATGCGGTATTGTTTCAGCTCTTCTGCCAGGCCCAGTACGATCATACTCATGCCGTATTTGCTCATCGTATAGGCCAGATGCGGCCCAAACCAGCGGGGATCGAGGTTCAGTGGCGGCGAAAGATTTAAGATGTGGGGGTTATGGGCCTGTTTGAGGTAGGGAATACAAGCCTGGCACATTAAGAACGTCCCTCTCACATTGATCTGCTGGATGAGGTCAAAGCGCTTGACCTCCATATGTTCTGTTGTAGCGATATTGATCGCGCTGGCGTTATTGACCAAAATATCCAGCTGCCCAAAGGTATCGATCGTCCGGGTGACGATATCCTTGATCTGGTCTTCGTAACGGATATCTCCTTGTATCGGGAGCACCTTTCCGCCACCGGCAGCAGTAATCTCCTCTGCTGCGGTATAAATAGTCCCCTCTAATTTTGGATTGGGTTCAGCTGTTTTGCCTACGATGGCGACATTGGCGCCTTCTTTGGCCAGCCGGATAGCAATGGATTTACCGATGCCCCTGGTGCCACCGGTGATCAGCACAGTCTTGTTTTCGAAGTTCCTCATGGATAATGCTTTAGAAGTCCTAAAATAGGGCAATTTATGATGTATCCAAAAAAAATAGGTAGAATAACGATTGCCCCATAGGATATCTACGAGACAGACCGTAAAAACGTCAGTTAAGAAATATAGCATTTATTCTCTTGCACTGGCGTCGGTCGGATTGTATGTTTGTATTGTTAAGTATGATTGATAAGTGATTCGAATCCAATGTCCAAAGAGAAACCTGACTGAAAGAATGAATGAACTTAAATCCAAAGAAAAACCAAAATCCAACGTCCGAAAGAAGAATCCCGTTTGATTCAAATCCTTAAAAAACCAAGAGAAATCCAACAATCCAGAAAAACCCTGAATCCTTAATCGATCAAACTTGTTCAGAAAAATCCAATTCCAAGAAGATCCAAATCCGAGAACATCCAAATCCTAAGAACAAACCGATTTAAATTTGTACCTATTGATGGCCACGAAGTTGATGGTTAAGTATCGTACAAAAAAGTTGAAAAGTCCTGAAAAATTTCAGGACTTTTCTTTTGCATGGACTCTTTGGTTCTGTCTGGTGATCCGTGTGCCTTTCTATGGGTCAATTCCTATCTTAAATTCTTAAATTATTTTCATCATAGTGTATTAGTGCGCATCTACCGGCATGGCGACCGCCTTCTTGAAGGGCTGGAAAAAGATCAGTGGTATACAGATCAGGGTAAAGAATCCGATCAGCAGGTACATGCCGTTATACGTCACCAGCATCGTCTGCTTCGAAACGATGCCTTCCATTGCCCCGTTGGCCATCTGCTGCGCCTGACTTAAGGGAAAACCCTGCGCTACGAAACTCTGTGTCGTTGAATTCAACCGATCATTGAAAGCCGGGTTATACTGATTCATATTCTCCAGCAGGATGTTGCGGTTGACACTGGTTTTGATGTGAATGATCGTGGTCATGATGGCGATCCCGAAAGACCCCCCCAGCTGCCGCATCATGTTGTTCAGCCCCGTTCCCTGACCGATCTCGGGCCCCTTGAGGTCGGAAATAGCCAGCGTCGTGAGCGGCACGAAAAGGATGGCCATCCCGATGCCGCGGATGATCAGCGGCCAGAAGAAATCCCCGGTGCCCGATTGCAGGGAAGAACTGTATAACATCCAGCAGAAAATAAAGAATAAGATAAAACCGCCGGCAGAAAGGAATTGGGCCGGAATGCCTTTCTTCAGCAGATTACCGACAAAAGGCATACACAATATGGTTGCGACCCCCCCAGGCAACAAGATAAGACCTGTCTGCTTGGCGGTAAATCCCAACAGGTTCTGACAGAATACCGGGAAGATGAAGGTCGATCCATATAGGGCTACCCCCAGGGCATAGGACGTAAAGATGCCGATCGCAAAGCTTCGATGCCGGAGGATCTTGAAGTTGACGACGGGAAAATCTATCTTGGTCTCGCGCCAGACAAAACAGATGGCGGAGATCACTGTCGTGAATATCAGCGCGGTGATCCACCAGGTCGCCGTCCAATCCTTGTCCTCGCCTTTTTCCAGCACGACCTGCAGAGCGCCTACGCCCAGGGCCAGGAACAGGATGCCCCACCAGTCTACGCGCTTACCCTGCCCATACCTTGGTGATTCCCGCACAAAGGTCGACACGCAGAAGGCCGCGATGGCGCCCACCGGGATATTGACATAGAATATCCACTGCCAGGAAAGGTTGTCGGTGATCAATCCACCTAGTGTTGGGCCGACAGTCGGACCGACGACGGCCCCGAGACCGAACAATGCCGTAGCCATGCCCACCTCGGAAGGAGGCCAGGTTTCCAGCAGGATCGCCTGTCCAGTAGAGATCAGACCACCACCAGCCAGCCCCTGCAACAGCCGGAAGGCAATCAACGTATCCAGGTTGTTGGCATTACCGCAAAGGAAGGAGGCAATGGTGAAGATCAATATAGAGGCAAGGAAATAATTCTTTCTTCCAAAACGGTCACCCAGCCATCCCGACATGGGCAGGATGATCACATTCGCCACCGCATACCCCGTCACGATCCAGTTAGCATCCTCCAGGGTGGCCCCCAGGTTACCCATAATATTGGGCAATGCGACGTTAACGATCGTCGTATCGATCAGTTCCAGCAGTGCGGCGAGAATAACCGTAATGGTAATGATCCATCTTCTAAAGCCATGTTCTGCCATAACAAATAAATTAAAGTATACTAGCCTAATTACCTATTTCGTATGAACAGTCACGTCCACGCTCATGCCCGGACGCAGCCGCCGCAATACCGAAGAATCGGCGTCGATCCTGATCCTGAGCGGTATACGTTGAACAACCTTTACGAAGTTGCCGGTGGCGTTATCAGGAGGCAGGAGAGAGAATTTTGCTCCCGTTGCACCGGAGAACGATTCGATCGTCCCGGGAACAACCTGCTTGTCGAAGGCATCCACGCGGATATCAACCTTCTGGCCATCCTTGATGTCACTGAGCTGTGTCTCCTTGAAATTGGCGGTGATATACACGCTATCGTGAACGACGGAGAACAGTGGCGATCCTGCCTGTACCAGCTGTCCCAGCTGGATATTACGTTTAGAAACGATACCGCTGGCAGGCGCTGTGATGACAGTGTATGTCAGCTGTAAGGCCGCGTATTCTACATCTGCCTTACGGGTGTCGATGATAGATGCCGTAGCAACCGTCTGTTCTTTACTGGTATTGATCCGTTTGTCGATCACCGGTACCTGGCTCTTGGCTCCGTCCAGGGCGGCCTGTGCAGCTTCCTTGTCGGCGGTAGCCTCGTCGAACTGCGCTTTGGTGATAGCATGATCGTCGTACAGATTCTTATATCTTTCATAATCCTGGGTGGCCTTCCACAAATGTACCTGTGCCTGTTCGATGCTGGCCTGCTGTACCGCTATGCCCGACCGGGCTTCTGCGATCGCAGCGCCAAAAGCGGATACGTTTTTCTGCGCAGCATTCTGGGCAGCCACCGCCTGGTCAAGCTTGATCTTATAGTCGCGGTCATCCAGTACGACCAGGGTGTCGCCGGCATTGACATGCTGGTTGTCCACGAAGTTGATCTTCGTCACATAACCGGATACGCGGGCAATGATCGGGCTGATGTCCCCATCTACCTGGGCGTCATCGGTCTCTTCATGAGACTGAAGAAAGACATATTCCTTCACCGTGAAGACTACAGCACCCACCAGCACGAGGCCCAGGATGATCGGAAATAACAGTTTGCGAGGCTTCTTCGGAGTTGTATTCTGTTCCATATTAAAATGCAGTTTGCAATTATTCGTTTTAGTAATAAAATTTTTAAGGATGTACGTTGCCGGTTGATTTCAGGATGTTGTAATAAGCGATGGTAGCGTCGGACTTGGCCAGCTCGAGGTTGACCCGCGATTGATACAAATCCGTCTGCGCATCGATACGGTCTGTCGTGTTCACCAGGTTGTTCTTATACTTCGATTCCGTGATCCGTTCGTTCTCTTCCGCCTGCGTAACAGCCACCTGCAGCACCTTGATCTTTTCCAGCGCCTGCTGGTAATTGATGAACTGGGTATGTACATCCGTCTTGATATCGTCCATCGCCTGGTCCCTGGCGGTATTCAATTCCCCTCTCTCCAGGGTAGCCTCGTTTTCCTTGTTCTTATTCTTATACAGGGTACCGATATCCCAGCTGACCCCGATGCCGAGGGTGAGCGGCGCCAGCAGGTTATTGCGTGTCGGAATGACTTCGCCTGTCGGGTTGATATAGTACATTCCACCGGAAGCGGCTACTGTCGGCAAACGCTGATCATGGATCTTTTTGACATTGACGTCGGCGATCTTTGACTGGTAGGACAGATCCTGCAGTTCGCGGCGATTGGTCACTGCCTGCTGCAGCAGATCGGCAAAGACAGGATTTTCGCTCAGCTTGTAGTTCATTGCCGGCAGGATGATCTCCGTGGAATCCGGCAGTCCCAGCAGCACATTCATGTCATAGTTGGCTATCTTCCGGTTGTTTTCCAGTTCGACCTCCGTCAGCTGGATCTGCGACTTCTGCAGTTGAAACCGTAGTACATCGTTTTGCGTGGCGAGACCCTGGCTTTCATATTTGGTGATCTCGTCCAGCTTGCCCTCTACATCCTGCATGTTCTGTGCAACGATGAGTTCGTTTTCGATGATCTTTCCGAAGTTCAGGTACTCGTTGATCACGAGATAGGTGATATCGTCCTTATCCTTATCGGCATCCAGTCGCGTCATCTGCACCATCAGGTCGGCTGACTGGCGGGCATACTTGAACTGGTTACCATTGAATATCGGTTCGTTAACTGACAGAGTACCGAGATAGGCCGGGAAGTCGAATGGAAACTTCAACGGCGTTGTTGTCACACCGGGAATGCTGACCACCCGGGACAGCATCAGCGCATGCAGATACTGGAAGTTGACCTTCATGTCCGGCAGCGCAAGATCCTTGGCCTGCGCAAATCTAGCCAGCGCCTCATTGATCTTATACTGCTGCCTTTTCAATTGCTTGCTGTTCTGTAGCCCTAACTGCACTGCCTCATCCAGGCTAAGCGTCCTGGGCTGGGCATCGGCAACAAACACAGCAAAAAGTAAGAAGACTGAAACTCCTGCTAACTTTTTTTTCATGTTGTTCTTATATTTATAACTTCGTTTCATCGCTTGTTTGATTTGAAGCATATGCTCCTCTCCCTATCCCGCCGGAAATACATCCTGCCGGTCACCATTACAGAGCCATTTCTAAAGACCCTTCCGGTCTTCCGTCATAGGCAAACCATCGTTTCTAATGTCGAGATGTGCTCTCAGCAGTTGCCTGAGGTGGGCTTTAAGCCGGGGGGAAAGCCTCTGGCGGTATTGTTCGTCATTGACGTCTTCATTAAGGGCAAGGATTGCACAGGTATAAAATTTGGAAAGGGTATAAGAGGAAATCGTTCCCATGATAGTACCTACAGTCAGGGGAATATCCACCTGACGGAACAGTCCTTTCTGCTGACCGTCGGTAATGATCTTGGATATCTGTTCCAGGTTACGCAGCTTGATGTCCTTTGCCTTGTTCCTGATCTCCACGGAACGGGTGCTGCTCTCCTGGTACATGATATTATGAAACCGGAGGTTGTTCAGGATCCTGTCTACATAGAAGTCCACCAACCGGTCAATCTTATCCCAGGGGCTGAGCGACTCGTCCTTGTTGAGTTCTTCCAGGATACCGTAGGCATAACCCGCACGAAACTCCAGCAGCGATTCCAGCAGCTTCTCCTTGGACCCGAAATAATAAGAGATCATGGCCAGGTTGACGCCCGCCTGCTGGGCAATGTCCCGAACAGAAGTTCCATCGAAACCCTTTTCCGCAAAAAGATCTTCTGCCGCCACCAATATATGCTCTCTCTTATCTGCCATGAATCATTAATTGACGTCACAAAATTAAACAAACGTTTGAATTAAACAAACGTTTAATTGGTTTTTTTGCAAAAAAATATGGGAGCCTCCTAAGATGCTCCCATACAATTCATTACAATTGCCTCTATTGCATATCCCAATAAGGCTTGTTTTGCAGGATCTCTTCTATCTCCTTCAACAGCTCAGGTGTCAGGAGGGGCAGCACATCCAGCGCCTTGAAATTCTCCAGGAGCTGTTCCTTACGCGTAGCACCGACAATCGCCGTCGTCACGTTGGGATTACTGATACACCAGGCAATGGCCAGGGAAGCCAGGGAAGTGCCCATCCTGCCAGCCAGGGCAGCCAGCTGACGGACCTTCTGTATCCGGTCTTCCTGTAGCCAACGCTTTTTCAGCCAGTCGAAACCTTCCAGGGAAAGACGGGAGCCTGCCGGGATTCCCTCCTGGTATTTGCCGGTGAGAAAACCTGCTGCCAGCGGGCTGAAGATCGTCGTGCCCATGCCGGTATTGCGAAAAATGGGAGCGTAATCCAGTTCCATTTTATACCGCTCGAACATATTATACTGTGGTTGTTCCATCACAGGGCCTATCAGCCGGTATTGTTGTGCCACACTGTGCGCCTCCATAATTTCCGCCCCGCTCCACTGGCTGGTGCCCCAATATAAGATCTTACCCTGTTGGATCAGGTTGTGCATGGTCCAGACAATTTCGTCCATGGAAATATTCGGATCGGGGCGATGACAGAAATAAAGATCGAGGTAATCCAGCTGCAGGCGCTGCAGCGCTTCATGACAAGCCTCGACCAGGTGTTTCCGGCTAAGTCCCGTCTGATTGGGCGCGGGATTTTGGCGGGACCCGAAGAAGGCCTTGGAGGACACGATATACGAAGTGCGGTCCCAATTCTTTTTCTTCAGCACACGCCCCATCATCTTCTCGCTTTCTCCGGCGGCATACGCCTCCGCATTATCGAAAAAATTGATGCCCTTGTCATAGGCGATGCCCATCAGCTCATCGGCATGACTATCCTCCATCTGACCATGGAAAGTCACCCAGCTGCCATAGGACAATACACTGAGCTGTAATCCCGATCTTCCTAAACGACGGTATTCCATATATTTTTTTTGAAAGTTACCTACTGTACCCGGCGCAGGCTGCGCGGGGATCACTCACAATTTACTTAGGTATATTGTTGCCGGAAGTGTATACAAGTCCGGTCAGTTTACGGATATGGTACTCGTGAAAATCCTCATCGGCGTCCATACCTGTCCCGAAAAGTACCTTATCCTTGGTGTAGATCCGGACCGGTTTGTCCGTAGAAAATTTATGCGTGTGCTGGTCCCACCAAAGGTCCTGGCAATGGATCGTATCCCCTTTGAGGACATTCCGTACGACAACGGAATCCCGGAGATACACTTTTGCCTGGGAAGACAGGTATTTCCCGTACAGGGCATCCAGTTTGCTTTCGATGACGGGCTTTTGATTCCGGGTGACGGAGTCCTGGTAAAAGTCCACATGCAGCGTCCGGGGAAATTCGGTATATGGCGAATCCGAGCGCTGGATATTTCGCATATAAGGTGCCGTGAGTTTGCCTTTTATTTTGGCCTCGAGTACTCCTTTGTCCAGACCACCTTCACTAAGATAGCTGGAAATAGAGTCGGCCTCTTCGGGCGGGATGACATGCTGCCGGGGGGCGGCCGTCTTTTTCGCTTTTTCCTCGCACCCGGCAAAGCTGATGACAACTGTCAGCAGTAAAAGGAACGACTTATTGATTGAACTCGCTGATAGCATATAAACCCTTGTATATTAAATAGGGATCCGCAAATATCTTACTTTTCAGATGCCGGCTGAAATATGTCGAGTCGCCCCCGCTCATCAGCACGTTAAAATTGTCATATTTCTCCTGGTAGGCCCCGATGATCCCGTCTATTTCCTTGGCCATGCCCAGGATCACGCCGCTGAGAATATTCGTCCGGGTATCATACCCGGCCAGGGGGAAATTCCAGTCGGCTTTCACCAATGGCAGTTTGGCGGTGTATTCATGCAAGGATTTGAAGCGCATTTCCATACCGGGTGAGATGCCGCCGCCGATGAACTCCTTGTCCTTATTGACATAATTATACGTGATGGCCGAACCCAGTCCGATGACCAGGTTGTTCTTCCCGGGAAAGAGCGTTGCGGCGGCAACTACTAATGCCAGGCGGTCGGCGCCGATGGTCTCGGGCTTGCCGACGGGGGTAGTCACCGGTACTTTCGATTGATGATTCAACAGGTGAAAATGAGTCGTGGTCCGCAGCAATTCCTCCATTCGGGGGTTGTGGTGGATGACGGAGGACAAAATGGTCCTGGAAGGTTGAAACCGGTCCAGCAGCACCCTCATCGTATCTTCATGATCATTCTCCAAAATCTGCTCGTCCAGGAATTCGCCGTCCGCAAAAACGCCACATTTCATCCGGGTATTGCCAAAATCAAGGCAGAGGGTTGTGGGCATGGCTAGTCTTCAAATTTGAACGAAGATAGGTTTTTGAAATGTCCGTTCAATTTAACTTTATCTTTTAGGGTTTCCATTTCTGCGATGACGGGGAGGACTCGTCCCAAATGACGCTTGAGGTATTCCTGCCGTTGTTCTTCCCGTAGCAGACCCAGCAATTCATATTCCTGTTCGATGGAAAGGCCTGCATGATGGGCAATGTCGTAGCTGGCCAGCTCTTCGTCGGGCTTGTGAAAGTCCTTGGTAATATTCAGCAGACGATGCAGCTCGCGGATGGCAGCGATCACCTTCAGCATCAGCTGCCGCTTGCCGTTGCTTTCGATATTATCGGGATAATTGACGATCGCGCCGCTGAATAATTTATCCGGTACGGACTTGATCATCTCCAGCACCCGGAAGACACGCAGGCCCTGGGTCCGGATATCCATTTCACCGCTATCATACACTTTTACCAGCTCGGTTATCTTTACCAGCGTACCCATCTCATTCAGCTTGTTATCGATCACGGTCGGAATACCGAATGGTTTTCCCTCGGCGTAACATTCATTGACAAGCTGCTTATAACGCGGTTCAAAAATATGCAGGTTCACTATTTCTCCCGGATAAACAACGATACCCAGGGGAAATACAGGAATGAAATTGGTCATAGCTGCAAAAATAATTGATTTTTGGATCATGAGCCGGCGTTCACCGGATCAAGTGAGAGCGGGCGGCAGCAGCGATTGCAGGTACTCACTCAGCACCTGCGGTCTGATCGCACGCATGCAGGCACAATCGCCAGTCTTGCGACAGGCATCGCAATCCTTCTTTTCGACGAAGACAGCCGCTTTTTTACCCACCGGAGCCCAACGGCCCGGATGCATAGGCCGGATAGGCGGATAGATGCCCAGGGCATTGATACCCAGTGCCGCTGCCAGGTGTAGAGGGCCAGTACTGGCCGCCACCAATCCATCTGCCCGGGCGATAAAGCTCATCAGCTCACCCAGGGAAAGCCGCCCTGTCAGATCTGTGAGAAAAGGGTATTCCTGTCGCAGGGACTCCAGCTCTTTTCCTTCTGCCGCTGTTCCGGTGAGGAAGATGTTGAACCGGTCCCGGGGCAGCAATGCGATCAGCTGCCGGAAATTATCCAGACCCCATTCCCTGGCGCTGCCCCGGGATTTGGGATGCAAGATGAGGTTGAAGCGATCCGGCGCCAGCAGCGCGGCGACTGCCGGCGGCAGCTCTACCAGGCGGGTCAGTCCATAAAACCCACTGATCTCTTCTAATGTATAGTTTTCCCGGGCGCCGAGGGGTTTCAGTAGCCGAAGGTTCAGCTGGGCCTCATGCCAGGGGGAGTTCTTCCGCGATAACGCTACCCGGATATTGCAATACAGCCAGTGGTAAAGGCGGTTAGTCGTTCCGATACGTTGAGGTATCCGGGCTTTCCAGGCAGCCCGGGCGATCGTTTTTTTGGGGAAAATATGAATGATCGTGTCCGCATCCGTCGCCGCCAGTTGCGCAGCGGGGGAGGATTCCTTCAGCTGGTCCCAGTCGAGGAATTCGTCGATGTGCGTACAGGCATTGATGATATCCCGGGTATAGGCGCGGCCCAGGAAAAGGATGCGTGCAGAAGGATACAGAGATCGCAACACCCCGGCGACCGGCAGGGTCAGAACCACATCTCCGATGGCATCTGTGCGGCTGATGATAAACGTTTTCATTTGAACATTTTACCGATCCGTTTGCGGGCCCGGCGGAATCGGACATAAGCATCCATCAGCGACAGCTGCAGCTTTTCACCGGCTGTGATGGAAAAAGCGCCCCGCTTATAATACACGATATCGGTCTTATTCATATACCATTTTTCGTAGCCTTCTTTTGCCATCCATGCCGAAATCTCTTTGAAGAAGGGATTGACGTAGCTCTTTCCCTGCATTTCGACAGAGATAACCATCGGCCGGCTGATCAGGTTTTGGATGACATACCATTCGCTGCCTTCGGTATCGACACTCAGCAGGTCGATCGTCCCATTGTCCAGCTCATCGAACTTCCGGCATTCCACGGTAAAGGTGTCCTCTTTCCGGATATCATAGTTGTCATTGATCTGAGCGGGGCTATAGGGCAGCGTGGAAACGAAGGTGGATGCATTTCGCTGCACCAGTTCCAGTACTCCGTTATGATCGTACACCGCATAAGGCAGCAACGTCACGTTCTGATAGTCACGAAAGAAATCCCGGATGGCGGCAATGCTTCGGTTATCAGGCTCCACCAGTGTTGTACGCAGGTGGTCCTTCACGATGAAATCCAGGATATTCGACATTTCCGGCAGGAACACCCCGACTTCGCAGACGTGACGGATGTCGATTTTTTTCGCTATGACTTTTTTATATATTTCCTTTTCCGTTCCCGGTCTCATGGTAGTAAATATAAGGCTTCTTTTATTTGATCTTTACGAACATCTTCAGACAGAAAAGATATTTTCTGACCGTTGAATAGTTCTTGACCGCCAGCAATAATTTGTAATTTGCCAGGAAAAGGGCGACCCGCCGGCAATCATTATAGAGGGAGAAATTGCGATAGCTCTCTACGAGTGCCCGCAGCAATCGCTTTTGCGGCACCAGCGTTTCGGGGCAGGCTGCATAGTAGGCATCGATGCGCAGCCGAATTCTGGCCAGCTCCTTTCTCTTCTTTTCGGCTCGTTGCAGCGCCGCGTCCTTTTTCTTTTTCCTACCTATGACGCCGAATACGTTGCCGGCATGCTGGCGGTATTTGACCAATACTTCCGGCAGGTATCTGACCCCGCCATATAGTGTAGCATGATAGGCCAGCCAGCCGTCGTGCGGCACTTCTTTCCTGAACGGACTGGCTTTATCGAAGAGAGCGCGGGTGATCAGTGTGGCATGGCCGTACATCCGGGAAAAAACGCACAGCTGCCGGCAGTCATCGAAGGATTGATAATGGACAAGATCCGAAATTTTCGTGCCCATCGGCTGCAGATCGGAATCGCATAACTCCGAATCACAATAGACCATCGGATAGTCCCCGATAGCATGCACCATCTTTTCGATCTTCTCCGGCAGCCAGTAGTCGTCCTGGTCGCAAAGCGAGATCCATTTACCTTTCGCCAGGCTGCAGCCTTTCTCGAAATTCCGGACAAAGCCCAGATTCTGTTCGTTGATGATCACTTTGATCCGGCTGTCCCGGGTGGCATATTCCCGAAGGATCCCGACTGTGCCGTCAGTACTGCCGTCATCAATGGCGATGATCTCGAGATTGGTCCAGGTCTGAGCCAGCACCGAGCGGAGTTGCTCTTCCAGATAGACCTGTCCGTTATAGGTGCCAAGTACAACCGATACTAATGGGTATTCATTCATGGGCAAGAAATTCATTCATGCCGATTCATTCATTTTCGCCTTGTTCGCTCTTCCACCAACGATAACCAATGACACCGAATATAGCCAGAGGAGTAAAGGCAAGATAGATGATGCCCCTGTTGAGTGCCGTGGCTGGTCTTTCCCCCAATTGCTGAGTCGTGCGGGAACAGATGGAGCATTGGGCCTTGACGACGGGAGGGGTGATCAGGAAGAAGCACAGGACCAGCAGGGCCAGTCTGTGCTTCTTTATCGGGAGATTTTTTTTCTTCAGCTGATTCATAACTGCGGCGTTGAATCACAAAATTACGACTATTAGCGTACCTCTTCGGACTTCATCTGCTTTTGGGTCCTCTTTCGCTCATCTTCATTCAAAATGACCTTCCGCATCCGTATCTTTTTGGGCGTCACCTCGATACACTCGTCCTGCTGGATATATTCCATACATTCTTCCAGCGTCATCTGTTTTTTAGGGATGATACGGACGGAGTCATCGCTGCCGCTGGCACGCATATTCGTCAATTGTTTACCTTCCGTAGCATTTACGATCAGGTCGCCTGGTTTGATATGTTCAGCGATGATTTGCCCTATATATACCTCTTCTCCCGGATCGACGAAGAAGGTGCCGCGATCCTGCAGCTTATCGATAGAATAGGCTGTGGTCTTTTCCTCGTTCTTTGACAACAGGACTCCATTGCTCCTGCCGGGGATGGGACCTTTCCAGGGCTTGTATTCGATGAAGCGGTGCGCCATTACGGCTTCGCCGGCAGTATTGGTCAGCATATTGCTACGCAGACCGATCAATCCGCGGGAAGGAATCTCGAATTCCAGGTGCTGCATGTCGCCCTTGCTTTCCATGATCAGCATTTCTCCTTTACGCCTGGTGACCATATCGATCACTTTGCCGCTGTAATCCGAGGGGACGTCCACAACCAAGTTTTCAAAAGGCTCGTGTTTTTTTCCATCGATCTCTTTTACCAGCACCTGGGGCTGGCCGATCGTCAGCTCAAAGCCTTCCCTGCGCATAGTCTCGATCAGGATGCCCAGGTGCAGGATACCGCGTCCGAACACCAGGAAGCTATCCGCACTGTCAGTATCTTCCACCCGTAAGGCGAGATTCTTTTCTGTCTCTTTCATCAGGCGGTCACGCAGGTGACGCGAAGTGACGAATTTGCCGTCCTTTCCAAAGAAAGGGGAGTTATTGATGCCGAAGAGCATACTCATCGTCGGCTCATCCACGCTGATAACGGGCAGGGCTTCCGGATTATCAATGTCTGCGATGGTATCGCCGATATTGAACTCTTCCAGTCCGACGACAGCACAGATATCTCCAGCCATTACTTCGGTGGCTTTTTTCTTTCCCATGCCCATAAAGGTGTATAGCTCCTTTACCTTGAGGCGTTTAATAACGCCATCCGCCTGCATCAGCGCGATGTTCTGTCCTTCCTTGATAGACCCGCGGGCTATTTTACCCACCGCGATCCTTCCCAGGAAAGAAGAGTAATCCAGCGAGGTAATCTGCATTTGCAGCGGACCTTCCGATACTTTGGGCTCGGGTACATATTTCAGGATACCGTCCAGCAGGGGGGTGATATCTTCACATTGTTCGTTCTTGTCGTTGAACCAGCCGTTCTTGCCGCTCCCATAAAAAGTAGGGAAATCCAGCTGCTCATTGGTAGCATCCAGGGTAAAGAACAATTCGAATACTGCCTCGTGCACTTCATCCGGGCGGCAATTGGGCTTGTCCACCTTGTTGATCACTACAATCGGCCGCAGGTTCAGCTGAAGGGCCTTTTGCAGTACAAACCGGGTCTGGGGCATCGGGCCTTCAAAAGCATCTACTAAAAGCAGCACCCCGTCGGCCATTTTCAGCACACGTTCTACTTCTCCGCCGAAATCCGAGTGACCCGGGGTATCTATTACGTTGATCTTGGTATCTTTATACAGCACGGCCGCATTCTTGCTGAAAATAGTGATCCCTCTTTCTCTTTCGAGGTCATTACTATCCATGATCAGCTCGCCAGTCTCCTGGTTATCACGGAAAACGTGGGTCGCATGTAATATTTTATCTACCAGGGTAGTCTTTCCGTGGTCAACGTGGGCGATGATCGCTATATTTCTAATTTGCATAATATCTTATCCTCGGGCTGCCGGCATCCGCCTGGCCCCCCATTTGGTCTGTCGCCTTTCGGCTGTTATTTAATGTAGCCTCAGGCACCAGACATCTTAAGTCTGGCCTTCGGCCATGGGACTGACGTCCCATTTTGGCGGCAAAAGTACGTCAAAACGCCCGAATTTCCTAGCTGATGAGGTTCGTACGGGCAGAAATAACATAAAATACATGTTTCACTCATTCATTATCCTTAGTGATGGTGAAGAATGACCGGCTACTGATCACCCCCTGCGTAGAAATGCCTTGCAGCACATTGACATAGGGCCCGGGTAGGTCATTGGCATAAAAGCTGATTTCTGCATTGCCGGAGTTGTCGGTCACAACCAGCGGCGCCCAATGGAGTGTCGTATATAACGCCGTTGCCGAAGGGGGAATAGGAGTAGTGTCGTTGACATATGCCTCTTTCAACAATCGAATAGGTTTTACCCGGCGAAGAAAAGGCGGGAAGGCCTCTTCTGTTACCTCACAGCCTCTATAGACCTCTCTTCTGAATTGATTGAATCCGTCGGCGACCAGCACTGTTTCCCCTATTACCGGCTTACGGCCATAAAGATGGTTCCTGCAATTGAGGATGCCCATCATGCAAACATAATCCCGGCAGCCTTCATTGCCTTTTCCGCCAGGGGTGACGATCACCTTTTGCAGGGTTTTGGCATGAGCAAAGGCCGGATCTGCTTTTTCCTGCGCTGTTGATGCTTTCGCTGCTATGGGGAAAGGGACGTACCATGTGCCGGCCATCGAGTGATTGAGGCTGTCATAGCTGTCGAGCAGCATGATGCGGTATTCATCCTGTTTGTCGCCGCCCACAAGGGAAAGGGCAAGATCGGTACTCGCGGTTGAAACCAGTGTAGCGGGCGGAATGCGGAAATGACCGGCGCTGTCAGAACTGAATGGAGACAGAGAGCCACCCATCACCAGCATGGTCACGGGCCTACCGGGCTGTTTTCCCTTATACAGAACATATCCATAATCCCCCGCGGATCCGCCGGCGGGTAAAGCCAGGCTGTCGGCCGCCAGTTCCTGCCAGTGATAGCGTGTCCAGCCGCGGGTCAGCAGCAGCCGGTTGATCGTCGAATTGTCTTCCCAGGCCACGACAGGCATGCCATACCCCGGGTCGGTACCCGGTAAGGGACCGGTGATGAGATGCTGATCGATAGCTGCATAACGCCGGATATCGGGATCCTGGTTGGGGTTTAATCTTTCTGACAAAACGGTCGATAAAGAAAAAGCGGCCATCATTCCCTGTCCTTTCTCATCGGTGGCATGGATCAACAGGTGAATCTTCGACCGGGGATGATAGACTGCCGAATCCGGAAGAATGGTCACCGATAAGTCCGGCAACGGGCGGTAGAGCCGTCTTTCCGCCACAGGCAGGCCCTGTGAGTCGAATAGGGTCATCGTCAGCATTCCGGCCGGCCAATCCTTGACGGGGATGCTCATCCGGGCCGCCTCTTTATGCGCCAGCAGGGCTGTAGCATAGACGACCTCGCGTTCGTTATAAATCAATAACCGGCATTTCATCTCCGGTGCGGGAAAGTATAACCGGACTTCGACAGAATCCCGCGCCACTGCGTCGGGCACCAGCAGGCTATAGCCTTCCGGTTGGATAGCAGGCATGCTGCCATTGATCCGGACACCAGCCGGCTTGTCGGGGAAGTCTACTGTATAAGTGTTCCCACGTTTACATTCAGTGATCAGCAATCCCAAACCGTTGCTATCGGTCTCAAAGGCCGCCACCGGACGATTGTTTTCCAGCAGCCGGCCGAGGGTACTCACTGCCGCGCCGGTAGCATCCCGGATTTCGATACCGATCTGGCTGGGACGACCGGCCACCAGATCCCCTCCTTCCGGATAAAAATGTACCCGCCATTCAGCGGGCGCTGTGACGATGGGTTGCCAGAACCAGGCTGTCTGGTCCTGACGCTTGACCATGGCGGTTAACAGGATCTGGCCAGGAGTGGAACCGGTGGCGGCCTGCGAGGCTGGCAGCGCCAGCGTTACTTCACCGAATGCATCGATCTTTTTCTCCCCTGAATCGACCGTCCGGCCATCGGCCTGCAGCAAGTAGTGGAAACTGCCACCGGCTGCAAGACCCCCATAGTCTGTACCGACACGAAATTTCAACCGCGCCGTATCCGGTTGCAGCGCCAGGTCGAAAGGCGGCGGCTGGTCGGGCAACAAAGTGATCTCCTGACGAAAGGCAGGCTGATCAAGCCCCTGCAGGCGATCGTCGGTGTAAGCCATGACTAGATATTTACCGGGATGCAGGGTATCGGCAAGATATAGTGCTCCAATCGCAGCAAAGCGGGAAAGGGCAAAGCGGTCAAAGGTCACCAGTCTCCGGGTGGCAGGGTCGACCAGCAGCACGTACAAAGCATGAACCTGGGTAGTATCCCGCTGGCCGTCCAACAGCCATGCCGTAAACTGGATATGTTCCGTATGTTCATACACCGATTTGTCCAGGTGCAGGAACAGGCCCGGTGACCGGTGCCGTTCTGCATAGCGGGTCCAGATGTGCATTTCCCCATCGAGTATGGTGTCACTTTCCTGTGACCAGACTGCGCCAGACAGTAGGAGGCAGCCCCAAATCAATATCCATTTTTTTACCATAAAACTGCCGCCGGATTGGTGATCTATACGTACGCGCGTGCAGCGGCAAAATAGTTATTTATTCTGATTTAGGGTTAAGCGCCAGGTCCAGGCGTTCTGCCAGATCTATCAGGTGTTCGTGGGTAAGGCCGGCCGGCGTGCGCGAGGCCGTCCCTTTTATTTCCGTTTCCAACACCCTTGCATGAGCCTTGAGGATAGACAGGCAGTCATTATCCCTGTTCGTAGTGCCCTTCGGCGAAATGAGTTTGCAAAGCCTCTCTACATAGACTTTCTGCAGGTTTCTGCGGTATACCTCTATGGGTTTCCCGGTCGTCAGCTCGGTAAAAACGCCTTGTTTCAGGTCATGCAGCATCTCTTCCGCTGTATAAGCCTTAGCCCCTTCATATTCCTGCTGATACAATAACCGGTTGATACGTCCCGGCTCCAGCAACCCCTCCAGCACCATCGTTTGCACCCGGGCCACGCTGCTGAAATCAACCTGCGCCAGGTTAAACAACTTCGTATCATTGAGCCAGGATGGCGTGATGAACAACTGGTCCGTTAAAAAGGCCATTGCCCGCTGCTGCTTTTCCTTTGTAGGAAAAGAGAACACCGTTCCCGGCTGATCGATGGTCTTCGGGGTCGTCATCACGCCGCCCACATTCTTCAGCACATGTCCCATATATCTTCCATACTGCGTGACGACTTCCTGGTACATTTCTCCTACCTTATCGTAGGATTCATGCGGTTCCCGGGTCCATTCTAACATATGGGGTTCAATCCTTTTCAGGTTTTTGATACCATAACCACCGGCTGCCATCGCATCATCCCCGATGTCTTCGTTCTGATCCCTGGGATCTTCATTGCGGATCCGGGCATCCATCGGATCCATTGGATCCAGCTGGCTGCCATAAAAATATTGCGGACCGGAGGCCAGCTTATCCACTATCCATTTATTCAATATGGCGTTCTCTTCCTCCTGGGGAGTTGTATCCGGCAAATAAGTATAGCCCCATTGTATGGCCCATTTGTCGTAGTCGCCTATCCGCGGGAATATCCCTTTTTCACTAATGCTGTCTTCGGGCTGCGCTACATAATTAAACCGGGCATAGTCCATGATGGACGGGCAGTGACCATGCGCCTCCACCCAGGTTTTGTTCCGAAGGTTCTCTACGGGCACGGTCGAAGAAGCCCCGAAATTATGCATTAGCCCAAGCGTATGTCCTATCTCGTGGGAAGAAACGAAGCGGATGAGGTTCCCCATTAAGGAGTCGTCGAACCGGGGCTTTCTTGCGCGGGGATCTATGGCTCCTGCCTGGACAAAATACCATTTGTAGAGCAGCTCCATTACATTGTGGTACCAATTGATATGCGTCTCCAGGATCTCGCCGCTTCGGGGATCCTTAACGCTGGGCCCGCTGGCGTTCTCGATATCGGAAGGCTTATACACCAGCACCGAATGACGGGCATCCTCCATGCTCCAGGTAGAATCGCCCACGGGCGCCTCTTTGCCCAAGATCGCATTTTTAAATCCCGCCTGCTGAAAGGTTACCTGCCAGTCGTCGATGCCCGCGATCAGGTAAGGAACCCATTTTTTAGGGGTCAAAGGATCGATATAAATGACGATTGGATTTTTAGGTTCTACGAGCTCTCCCCGCTTGTATTTTTGCATGTCTTCTTCTTTGGGCTCGATCCTCCACTTCCAGATATTCGTTTCCTTTTTTATGCCCTGGGGATTAACGTCATAATCCACATACGAATCCATAAAGAATCCTATGCGCCGGTCACCCGGCCGACTGTGCATCGGCACCTTTGGCAACAAAAGCAAAGAGCTGTTCATTTCATAGGTACGCGGTGGCCCGGCAGCTCCTAATCCGCTCGCGGCGCCATTGTATGTCCTCACCGTCCGGATTTCGATATTCATCGGGAAAGCCTGTATCTTCTCAATATAAGACCTGTCCGCGGCCACTGTTGTGATCGCCATAAAAGTCTTGATGGCCGGAGGAAAATACAATACCGCATTTTCACTGCTGACGAAATCCGTCACATCGATGACGCTGGTGGCGGCCCCTGCGTTGATGGCCTTGATTGGAAAAGCCGCCTCTATCGGCTGGACGTTATTGTTAAGGACGTTCCAATACAAGCCATTGGCGGAGCTGTCTGAGGAGCGTTCCTGGAAAGAGACAGTCCTGAGGAATATCTTGTCGTCTGTCAGCTTTTCCAGGCGTACGACTGTCTCGCCCACCTCATCGCCGGCATAGGAAAAAGCGCCGCCTCCCAGTATCTTGATGGGAGTGGGCCCGGCAGCGGCTTTCACGATCCGGTTGACGATCAGCAGATCCCTGCCCAACAGCGAGTCCGGGATCTCGAGTAAATAACGATCTTCTACCTTGTGTACGGAAAAGAATCCATTGGAGGTCTTTGCCGTTGAAGGAACGACTTCTTTGTAGGATTTCATTTTGGTCTTTGCCGTATCCTTGCGGACGATATCCTTCCTGGTGCTGTCCTGTGCAGCCAGATTCTCTACTATAACTATTTGACAAAAGATCATCGCCAGTGCCATCACTGCATGGCGCTTCAAACAAGAATGCATAAGTAAGCGGTTGTTTTTTATTTATTGAAACCCTGGCGTTTGTGTCAGATTCGGGCCGTTTTGTATATCCGTCAGCGGAATAGGCCACCATTGCTGAAATCCGTTGGTATTCCAGGCGCCGCCTTTTTGAGGAGCGATGACTTCCATCAGCGGGGTCAGCATTTCCGTTCTGCGGAGATCGAAAAACCGGTTGCCGTTCTCACAGAATAATTCGACTCTGCGTTCGCGGGCGATGGCGCTGAGCATATCCGTTTGCGTGGCGGCGGTAGTAGGCGGAAGGGTGGCCCGGGCCCGAACAGTATTCAGATCCGAAGCTGCCCCACCTAAGTTCCCTTGCTGGGCCCTGGCCTCGGCGCGGATCAGGTACAGCTCTCCCAGCCGAAACATCGTCACATATTCCTGTGGAGCGGTATAAGAACCATTGCCCTGGTACTTGTACGCATAATAGTAGTAGGTAGCCGGTCCCGTTCCGCCCGATGCTACCGAATCGACACCCACCCAATCCGTATACCGAAGGTCCCCCGGCTCAAAAGCATTGACCAGAGAATCGCTCAGACTGACCTCTACAGCCGCATTGGCCGGAACGTTGCCTTGTGGTACATAATAGGCCAGCACATCGGCCTCCACATAAGGGTAGTAGAAACCAGCATCAGGCTCGATCCCCCAGATCACTTCGGGGCTGCCGATCACAAAAGTTTGCCGGGGACTGGCCAAATGGTAATCCGCCGCATCGGCTATTATGCTGTCCGCCTGCATTTCTGCATCTTGCCAGTCACCAGTGTAGAGATAGGTTTTGGCCAGCAGCGCCGAGGCTGTCATGCCGTTTGGTCGTCCTCTGTCGGCAGTGGTATCCCCATTGGCATTGTAGTAGCTGGTGGAAAGCAGGGTCTTTGCCTGTTTAAGGTCTGAAACGATCTGTGCATAGACATCCGTCTGCGGACTCCTGGCCAGCGTATTGTTGGCTGCATAGTTCGAGCCGAGCACAAGGGGGGCTGTACCGTACAGATTGGCCAGGTAAAAGTACAACAGCCCACGAAGGAAGTAGGCTTCTCCCAGCCACTGATTCCTATGGGGAACCGCCACTATGGATTGGGAAGGCAGGTTTTCGATCGCCAGATTAACTGAATACAGTTGTGCATAAAAGGCGGTCCATAGTTCCGTCACCCCACCTATTGTGCTGCTGACGGCGTCCTGGTATAAAGCCGTCTGGTTTGGGAGGGAAGATAGATTTGTCAGCTCATCTCCGTATAAGCCGGTCAAATATCCTACAGAACCGGTGCCGTCGAAAAAGCCTTGGGTATAGGCAGCGTTGTATATGCTGTTGAGTGCGGCGGCGCTGGAATTATCCGTCGTAAAGACGGAGGCCGTTGTTACCTCATTGATGGGCAGAGGTGCCTCCAGGTATTTCCGGCAGCCGGCAAAGGGGGCAAGGAAAAGCAGGCAGAGGGCAAGCGATTTCCTGAAAGAGGGTGTTATATATTGAAAGAGGGAATTCATGATGGGGTGATTTAAAAAGTTACGTTAATGCCTCCGGTGAATACACGTAGCGGAGGAAGGTGCCCGGCTCTCATGTTCTCAGGATCGAGGTCGCGATATTTGGAAACCGTCAGCAGGTTCTGTCCTGATATATAGACGGATGCCTGCGTGGCACCCGCGCGATGCACTACGCCGGAAGGGAAATGATAACTGAGGCTAAGGTTCTGGAGGCGGGCATACGTAGCATTGGTAAAAGCGCCCGTGCTGGCAGCAAAATTGGTTTGGTCGAAATAGCCGATGATGCCCTGGGTTGCCGCGGGAACGTTAGTCTTATCTCCCGGTTTCATCCATCGCTTGGCAGCCAGGTCAGCCGGCCAGTTGGCATTGAACTGTCCCATTGGAAAAGTTTGAAAGCCCAGGTAATTGGGACCCTCCCGTTTGGTGACGGACACCAGGAAGTCCGTGCTGAAGCTCTTATAGGTAAAGGAGTTGACAATACCGCCGTACCAGTCCGGCGCCAGATCAACGAAAGCGGTCTTATCGGTCAGCGGATTGAGTTGAGTGGGGCTTAAGATGGGGGTATATTCTCCTTTTACTCCGGCGGAGTCATAAAAATTATACACTCCTTTGGCCGGGTCCACCCCTGCATAGCGATACAGCTTGACGCCTGTAATAGGTTTGCCGATGACCCAGTTGGCATTGCCCACCAGGGTATTCAAGCCAGGATAAGCCAATAGCTTAGTCCGTGGAGCGGTGAAGTTGACCTTCATGTCCCAGGTGAACTGCTTCGTGCGAATGTTATGCGTGGTAAGTGTCACCTCCGTGCCATAGGTGTGGATCGTTGCCGGCAGATTCACGGTGACAGCTGGGTATCCTGTGATGCTGGCCAGCGCCTGCGAGCCCAGCTGATCGCTTACATGGTCGGAATAATAGATGACGTCTGCAGTGATCCGGTCCTTTAACAGGCCAAAAGTGATTCCGCCTTCCGTATTCCTGTCCGTTTCCCAATGCAGATAAGGATTGAAAAGATTGTTTGGCGTCAACGCATTCCCGCCCTCGTATGTATTGCTAGAGACCTGATAGGTGCTGAGGAAACTGAAGGGGCTTAAAGAATTGCCGCCCACCAGACCATAGCTGCCTTTTAGTTTCAGGAAGTCTACTACCGAAAGGAGGCTTTTAAACCATGGTTCCTCGCTGATGATCCATCCTCCGCCGACCGACCCGAAATTGCCGAATTGCCGGTCGTTACCAAAATCGGAAGATCCGTCCCGGCGGCCATTCAGGTCCAGGAGGTATTTATCGGCCCAGCGGAATTTGATTTGGGTAAATATACCGGTATACCGGTCGGGAAGCGTGGTGTATACTGCCGACAGGTTCGATTGCGGGGCCGATGCCGGGTCCCGCAGCAGCTGATCGCTTAGAAAATCGGATCCCGCCACCGCATCCTGCTGGGTCAGCTTATCCCTGATGCTCCCGCCGGCAATGACATCCAGCACGCCTTTTTTCCAAAGCGTATTGGAATATTGGATGCGCGGATCGGCGCTGATGACCCTTACCTCGTAAATATTCAGGGTACTGCTCGTCTCGGAAGCCACGAACGTCAGGGGATTGAAGATGGTGGACGGCGAACCGAGAAACTCTTTAGCGGAAATATCGCTATAACCCCCCGCGGCAATAATGGAAAGTCCTTTTATCGGACTATAGGTCAGGGTCATACTGGCCAGCAGGTTATCCGTAGTATTTTTATAAAGAGTGTTCAGGACTGCCGCCTGGTTGTATCCATTGGCCCAGTTCAGCTGTCCGTTGGGCAAATAGGGTAGCTGCGCATCGGGTGCCTGGTCAAGGTATGATGTGTTGGTAAATTCCACCGGTACCCGGTTATCGGCGTTCACATTGTAGCCGCCGGATAAAGCGAGGCTGAATTTCTTGTTAGGTGTAATCGTGCGGATGCTGAAATTTATACCGCCCTGTTGGACGGCCCCCCGGTCCAGCTCTACATTTTCGATTTTCGTATACGTGCCGCTGACCAGAAAACTGCTGTAGTCCGTCCCGCCGCTATAGCCGACCGACGCCCTGGTTGTAGGTGCATGCCCCCCGGCAAAGAATTTCTGCCAGTTGGTATTCTTAGTCGAATCCCAGGTTCCGTTGACATCCCAGTCACCCAGGCCCGGAGTAGCGCCGTCATTGGCAAATGCGTTGTGTCTCAGTGCCAGGTATTGCTGCGTATTCAGCAGCTTGGGGGTGGGTCCGTTCTCGGAAAAACCCTGTTGCACATTGGCATTAAACGCGGGTTTACCTGGCCGGGCCTTTTTTGTCGTGATCAGGATAACCCCGAATGCGCCCCTTGAGCCATAGATGGCCGTGGCATCCGCGCCCTTCAGGACATTGATCGATTCGAATTGCGAAGGGTCCAGATAATTGAGCGCATTACCGCTTTCCAGCGGATTTGTCGGGGGCGTCATCATGGGAAGAGGGCCGTTGGCCGGATATTCCACGCCATCCACGATATACAACGGCTGGCCTGTGAGATCATTAAACTGTTGTTGCGGATAAGGATTCAGCCCACCTGCCAGGGTATTGACGCTGCGGATCTGGACACCATAAGCACCATTCGTCTGGCCGCTATAGCTGGTCACCTGCATGCCCGCGACCCGGCCTTGAAGGGCTTCTAGTACATTATCGACCGGGTTACGGGCGATCTCCTGCGATTGGATAGTAGTGATATCACCCGTGTTGAAACGAACGGATGTTTTCGAGAACGCTGTCGTCTGGACTTCATCCAGGGTATTGGCGCTTTCATCAAGATCGACAAGCATGAATTTTCCTGAAGCAGGAATGGCCTGGTCCCTGGTGGCATACCCTATACTGGAAAACGCCAGCACCCGGTGCGAGCCGATAACGTCCGGCAGCAACAGACCCGTGAAAGAGCCATCCTGTGTGGCCGTCCACATTAACTTCGTTCCCAGGAGGCTGATCGTTACCCCGGGCAAGCCTTGTCCGTCTTTGTCCACCACTCTTCCTTTAAGGAGTATTGCTCCCGCGGGCAGACCCTTCTGTGGCGCCGACGTATCGGCAGAAACCGAAGCAGACCTGACTTCCTTCGCGATGACAAAGACTGTATTGTTTTGTATACTGTAGCTCAGCGGCTGGCCAGCGAAAAGAATACGCAGTACATTCTCCAGCGGAATGCTCTTCACCTCTATCGTAACGGGGGCGGCATCTTTCAATGTTTCATTGTTGTAGAAAAACGCATAGCCCGTCTGTGATTCAATCTGTTTGAAGACCGTCTTCAACGGAAGATTGCGTCCCGACAAAGTAACGTTCTGGGAGAAAACGTTCGCCCGGACCTGACAGAGAGCAGCAGTCAGTAAAAAAATTGTCAGCTTCATTGCCAGCAGCATTTGGTGGTGAGTTCGGGAAAGCCCGGGCAAAGCATGGCCATTGCCAAAATCTTTCATAAATTGCAGTGTTTGGTTTTGTAATTAGAAACTATATCAGGTATTCTTTTTAAGAAGCCCAACGCCCGCCAGAAGCGACGCAACCGCTTCTGGTTTCTTTTTTTGCTCCCTGGTCTTTCAATGATAATTTATATCAATAAACAGGATGGTTATGGTAGCACGGTCAGCTGTTTGCCTTCAAGTCTGAAATGAATGCCGCTTTGGCTAAGACCGGTCAGCACCTGTGTCAAACTAAGGTCTCTCCCCATTTTTCCGCCAAACGATCCCTTCTTCCGAAGCCCTTCATACCGGACCTCGATCCCATACCACCTCGACAACTGCCGCATGATCATTTGTATATCCGCATCTTCAAAACTGAAAAATCCTTTCATCCATGCCAGTGCCTGGTCAACATCCGCATCCTTTACCAGCGCCAGGCCATCGGGCCCCTCAGTCTCGCCCTGCTGACCAGGATGCAGCAGCATTTCTTTTCCGTCCATGACCAGCTTTACCGACCCTTGCTGAAGGGTTGTCCGGATGGCAGGTTCATCCTTATAGGCATTCACATCGAATGAAGTGCCCAATACGACGACATCCATGCCACCAGTATGAACTTTGAAAGGCCTTTTGTTGTCTTTGGCCACTTCGAAATAGGCTTCCCCTGTTAGCTCGACCGTCCTGTCGGAGCCGCCGAAGGCCGTGGGAAACCTGATAGACGACAGAGCGTTCAGCCACACGTGCGTCCCATCCGACAGGATGAGCTGGTATTGACCGCCAGAAGGTGTAGACAGCATATTGTATACCATTGCCATATCTGCCGCTGTCCGCTGATACGACAGACTACCCGCATCCAGTTTCAGTACTTTTGCGCCACCCTGGCTGGCCAGATTTCCGTCGGCGGCGCTGTCCAGCAGTATAGTTGCTCCACCGGCCAGTGTCAATACTGCATGGTTGCCACCGGGCGCGACATCGTTCTTGTATACATTTCCAGCGACGGGTTTCCCCGTATCTTTTGTCCGTCCTGCCAGCCATATGGCGCCCGTCAGGACGACCGCCCCAGCCATGACAGCCGCCGCCAACAGGCCCCACCGACGACGTCTTTGAGGCAATTCCCTTACCGGGGCAGGCAATATTTTTCGAAACAAGGCATCTGCCACCTCAGGTTCCATGCGATGACCGATGGGCAGATCCTGGTAATAATGCCCGATAATCCGATCCCGTTCGTCTTCCAATGTCGGGTCAACCAGCAGCTGCATCCATTCCTGCTCTTCGCTTTCGCTTAGCTGGCCATTCATCCATCCTTCGAAGAGTTGGCGGATCCTTTCTTCCTTCATGGTTATTTTATTATTAAATAGTTCCCCTTCGTATATAGGACAACCAGGGTAAAAAAAGGAGGGGGTAAATCTTAAAAAATCTTTTTGCCAGCCAAAAAGGCCATGGCAACCAACAGGGGAAGACCATTGTCCAGATGGGTGCGAATAACGGAAAGCGCATTTTTGAGATATTCCTTTACCGTGTAAATACTGATTCCCAGCCTTTCTGCGATTTCCGCGTTCTTCAGGCCTTCCATGCGGCTGAGCATATACACTTCTTTTACCCGGGGAGAAAGGCTGTCAACGGCTTCCTTCCATATCCGGCGCAAATGATCCTGTTCCATGGCAAGTTCCGCAGGCTGTTCGACAGAAGTCTGCTCCCTGGCTATTTTGGCCAGAATAAGACGCTCATGGGCCATTCTTTTCAGGTGATTGCCGGCGGTATTACGGACCATTGCCTTGATATAAGCGGAGAAGTTATCTACTTCGGACAGATGTGTCCGTCGCTTCCAAAGTTTTTCGAAGATATCCTGGACGAGCTCTTCGGCCATAACGGAGGAGCGGGTCAGGTACATGCCTAAGGAGTAAATACGAGGGCTGTAGCTATCGTACAGCGCACGAAATGCGCCTTCATCCCCCATTGCTGTCCTTTCAAGCCAGCTTTTCTCATTCTCGTCGGACATCCAGTTAGTTGTTTCGGTAGTAAAAGCCCATTACGGCCATGCAGCCAGGCTATTGGGACTAAATTATAAAAAAAATATCATTATGCCGGTTTTCCCGGCCTGTTGGCCAGAGTTATTCCGAAACGGTTCTTAATTTGGCGGCTATTGTATACATTCAACAAAATTTCTTCTATGAAAAAGATCTGGTGGTTGCTTATCCCCGTCCTACTGTTGGTCCTTTATTGGCTGGGCCCCGCTCCGGCCACACCGCAGTATAAAAAAGAAATGCCTGTCGTCCCGGCCGATCCCGCTGCTCTGGAAAGTTACATCCACGATCAGGAGGCCACTCATCAGCTGAAGCCCGATAATGAGGCCCGCATCGTATGGCTGGATTCATCACGAAAAAAGACGTCTTATGCTATCGTTTACCTGCATGGCTTTTCCGCCTCTTCGCAGGGAGAGGGCAATCCCGTAGACCGGTACATCGCGGCAAAATACGGCTGTAATTTATATCTCTCCCGGCTGGCAGAGCATGGCATCGATACCCCCGACGCCATGATCCACCTCACCGCAGACAATTTGTGGGAATCGGCCAAACAGGCCCTGGCCATCGGGCGGCAGCTGGGTGACAAAGTTATTTTGATGGGAACTTCTACCGGCGGCACCCTGGCTCTCCAGCTGGCCGCCACTTACCCTGATCAGGTGGCGGCATTGGTGTTGATGTCGCCCAATATTGCTATCAATGACCCCAATGCCTGGTTGCTGAATAATCACTGGGGGCTGCAGATCGCCCGTAAAGTGACGGGGTCCGATTATATCGAGAGCAAGGATGATTACGGACCGCTATACCGGCAATACTGGTATAAGAAGTACCGGTTGGAAGCGGCAGTAGCCCTGGAAGAGTTGCTGGAGACCACCATGGACCAGGCGACCTTTTCAAAAGTGCAGCAACCGGTGGGCCTTTACTATTACTATAAGGATAATATTCACCAGGACAGTACCGTCAAAGTATCGGCGGAGCTGTCGATGTTCGACGAGCTGGGCACTCCCGACTCGCTGAAATACAAACAGGCTATACCGGAGGCGGGCACACATGTCATCGGGTCCTCCATCAGGTCGCATGACGTAGCCGGTGTAGAAAAAGGGGTTGCACATTTCCTGTCGGATATCCTGCATTTACCTGCTCTGCCCGACTCGATAGCCATGACAACATCATCATCGACGGGTGGCCCCGAGGGTTCCTCCAATCCCGCTGCCGTGCGGTAAGGAATTTTGACAGATATTTGCACCCGCAATGGCCAACAGAAAGATTATTTATCTGATCAACCCCATCTCGGGAACGCGTGGCAAACGGTCACTGAAGGAATTGATCACCAGACGGACGCGGCAGGAAGGGGTCGAATTCAGCATCCTTCCTACGGACGCGGATGGCAACTATGCCTTCCTCATCCCTGTCATCGAAAAAGACTGTGTCACGGATATTATCATCTGCGGCGGTGACGGTACCGTCAGCGCTGTCGCAGCCGCATTAACCGGCAGGGACGTCCGCATCGGGATCATCCCGATGGGATCGGGTAATGGACTGGCCTTTGCCGCCAACATTCCCAAGGATCCCTCAGAGGCGCTCGATATCATTTTTGCCGGCAACGCTACCTGTATCGATGGCTTTCTCATTAACGGGAGGTTTTCGTGTATGCTGTGCGGCATCGGCTTTGACGGCGGCGTCGCTCACCAGTTTGCCCGCGAGGCGAAACGGGGGCTCCGAACCTATGTGAAGGTTACGCTTTCACATTTTTTCCGGGCCCGTTGCTACTCTTTCCGGATCGATCTTCCCAACCATGCCTCTTTCCCGGTCGAGGCTTTTTTTATCGACATCGCTAATGGCAACCAATTCGGCAATAATGTCACCATCGCCCCACGGGCGGATCTGCATGATGGATTACTGGATATCGTGATCGTTAAGAGAGCCAGTCGTATCCGATTGCTGCTGTCAGCGACCCGACAGGTCCTGGGCGGGTATAAAATGATTGCCGCCCCTGTCGATGCAGGGACCAAAAAGGTACTTTATTTTCAGACGCCCCGGCTGGTTATCGCTAATCCCGAAGGCGCACCCCTGCATATTGACGGCGACCCGGCTCCCTCAGCCGGAGCATTTCGGATAGAAGTCGTTCCCAACGCCATCCGGCTGATACAGCCGTAGATTGCGCCGCCGTCTCGCGCGTATACCTGCCAACCTCCCGCACGGAGCTGCCGCTTCTAGGTTCGCCCGTATCCCTCGAACGGGCTCTTACTTCAATAAGCCCGTAAATTGTTGGAAAGCCTGCTGGTTGTTCGTATTGTCCAGCGACCCGATGATATTCAGTTTTTCCTGTGTAGTCAGGTGAAAGTTCAAAGCCGCTTCGGCGTCCTCACTCTTGGGCACATATTCGAAGACCAGCTTGCGAAAGGGAAAGCCCATAGCGTTCTGTGCCACGCTTAGCAGATCATTCTGATTGTACTCCTGCAATTTATACCAGTTGTCCTCTAACAACAACATGGGCTTGGTAATGATTTCCGAGATATCGTCGGATTCGAAGGGGTTCTCCCAGCCGCCGGGTTTCCGGTCACGGATCTGGAGCAGAACCACCCCGCCGGTATTATCGCGTATCCATTCGCGAAAGGCGTTCAGGAACCGGATGGAATTCAATTCGCCGAAATTATCGCGGAATCCGGCGTCCATCACGTCTATAACGGGCTTGGTGGGCAACCATACGTTGGGTAACACATAAGGGAAGGTAGCATTCATACGCAAGGCAGTCAGCAGCCTCAGATTCATCGGTTCCTCATTAGCGAAGAGGGCGCCGAAATCTATCGCATCCGGGTCGATCTCCGCCAGCCGGGTGCTGTCATACTTGGGCCGCATCAGGAAGCTGACCGGCTGAGTGCTGATCACCATGGCGCGACTGTCGCGGGTGACGACGGGATTCAGCAGCATCACGGGCGTTCGGGCCGCCGCCTCTTCCGGCGCCATATCTTTCAGCTGCCAGTTCAGCATGCCCCGGGTGTTGCGGTTCAACTGCTGTTCGAAGGCATAGCCCCGGTCCTTTACGTATTCGTCTTTGCCTACCTTGAATTTTTGTACCGGGGAAGCCAGGTCGCGTGCGACGAAAGAGGAAAACAGCGTATTCAGCAGATCGCGGGATATATCATTGACATAGCGGCGATCCTGGAGATGGATGGCCGTATCGCCTTCATCCCGTCGTCGGGATAGTTCCCTGAAATAGGCCGCGCCCAACATGCCGCCGGAGGCTCCATTGATCAGGAAGGTTTTCCGCATCAGCTGTCCGCCGCTCAGACTGTCGAGATGCTGCAGAACGCTCATGGTGAAACAGGCGCTCCGGTTCCCGCCGCCGCTGGTATTCAATAGATAGAGAATAGGTTTGGCGGTCGACTGTCTGGCCTTCCATCGTTCGAGGATACGGATCATATTATCCTTATCACGCTGAACATTGGGCGCTGTACATAACTGCAATAAGGTCTCCCGGTCATATAAAGGCCGGTCTTCTCTGGCGGTATAATCGAGTCCGTATGCTTTATTGGTAGGATCGATCACCCGGTACTGATAGAGTACGTTGAGGATAAAAAAGACGATCACGAAAAAAGGAATGCTCCATGACTGGAGGAAATAAGAAAAGGCCCCTGCCAGGGAAATCAGGATCGCAAAAAAAACCAGGATGCTGGCGGCGGCCGGCAGCTGGAAATAACGGCTATCCATAAAAAATCCCATCACGATCAGGAAAATAAAGGCGGCAAAAATAGACAGCACCGCGGAAATGTGATGCCGGTTGAAAATATTGTCGATAAACGCCTTGCTATAGTGCGCGACGTCCCTGGTCTTGCGCAGCGTCCCGGGAGAGTTCAGATACCATTTCACATGCATGAGGCGCGTCTCGTTCAACTTGACCTCTTCCTTGCCGAACTGGGACTTGAACAATTTAGGATTGTTGATCACCGGGGCCAGTTGCCGGACGATGCTCTGGTCCGCACGAAAAAAATAGAGAAAGGAAACGGCAATGATGAAACTCAACCCGGCCAGGAATCCAAGGCAGAGCAGGATGATGGAGGATGCCGGCAGCAACTCCTTGTCGATACTGAACCGGACCGCCTGCACAAAATAGAACAGCAGGAACAGCAGCGGCAACATGAAATTGTTGATACAATATTTCAGGAAAGGGTTAGTGGTAGTGGCCAGGAACCGGAAATGCCGGCTGAACAGGATGAAAGTAGTGATATTCCAGCTCATGATGAATACGCCGGTGGCCATGCCTACGAAGGCGGTGCTAAGCGGACTGACAGCGCCCAGGTATTCCGGCGAAAGGAAGAGGGCCGCAGCGCCGTAGCTCCGCATGAAGCCGCCAGCCAAAGTGCTGATCAATATTGCCCAGAATATCAGCAATATCTGATACCTTCTGATTTGCAGCAACAGTAGTTGAACCGGGAAAAAGTAGTAAATGGATTTGACAATTCGCATCATACGGTTACAGAACGTCTAAGGAGTTACAAATCGTCTGTGAGGCAACACAAGGTACAACATCCCTATCATTGTCAGTAAGAATAACAGCCCTGTCGCCTGGTGAAACTCGGCCAGCCAGTCGAAGGACACCCAGTGCTGCGGCCGGATCCAGGGACTGGTCAGCAGGCTCCCGATACCCAGGAGGATCTGGGTCCCGATCAGTAACAGCGGCAGCCAGCGCAGAGGCCGGAAAAAGAGGGGTGTCGCGGGCAGCCGGGTGGCCTTAGTCGTCCAGATAAGCACCATGAACAAAAGGCAGTAGGCCAGCGTGCGATGGATGAACTGAACGGCGATCTTGTTGCCGGCCAGTGCCTCAAACAATGTCCGGTGATCGAACAAGCCCGGCGGTACCCAATCACCGTTAATCGTTGGCCATGTAGGGGCTGCATTCGCCGCCTTATGGCCTGCCATCAGAGCGCCATACAGCAGTTGGAAGAAAAGCAGCCCGATAATGGCGACCGTCCACCAGCGGAGGCTGGCCACTGTCCTCTCCGATGTTCTGGTCAGGGTCACTTCCTGCGGAACGGATAACTGCAATCCCAGCCAGAACGTATAGACGATCAACACAAGGGCAAACACGAAATGAAACGCGAGCTTCGTGGGCTGGACATAAGTAGCGTCGCCTGTCAATCCGCTGAGCACCATGATCCAGCCAACGGCACCCTGTAAGGCGCCCAACAGGAAGAGGATGATCAATGGACGAACCATGCCGGGCCGGATCTTTCTTTTCCACAGGAGCCAGGCAAATCCGACGAGGAAAACCACACCAACCAACCGGGCCCAAAAACGATGAAACCATTCCCAGAAAAATATGAACTTAAAATCTGCCAGGCTGAATCCCGAATTAAGCAGTATGTATTGGGGGGTTTGACGATATTTCTCAAATTCAGCCTGCCACTGGGCTGTATTGAGCGGTGGTAAGGCGCCGGTGGCGACATTCCATTCGGTGATGGAAAGACCGGAACCTGTCAAGCGGGTGATACCGCCGAGGATCACCTGGACCAGCAGCATAATGACGCCCGTATAGATCCAAATGGCTACTGCGCGGGAAGAGTTTTCACCGATTCCGGGATTAGGGCCGGGCCGAAGGGAAGCAGAGTCGGAAGAGGAAGATTGCATAGCGGCGCAAAGATAGGCAGGGAATTCTGTATTTTTGATGCATGGAAAACCCGCTGAGAAGCCATTACCAGGAGGAGCTTACAGAAGCCGGTTGCGATGAAGCAGGCCGGGGCTGTTATGCCGGGCCGGTATTTGCGGCGGCGGTCATTCTTCCGGCCGGGTTCTTTCATCCCCTCCTCAATGATTCCAAACAAGTTACTGAAGATAACCGGAACCTCCTGCGAGTCTATATCGAGGCCCATGCACTGGCGTGGAGCGTAGCCCGCGTCGACCATGAAGAGATCGACCGGATCAATATCCTTAAGGCGTCTTTCAAGGCCATGCACCTGGCCCTCGACCAGTTGCGCATCAGGCCCCGGCTATTGCTGATTGACGGGAACAGGTTCACCAAGTACAGGCGCGTTCCTCACCGGTGCATCGTCAAAGGGGACAGTCTCTTCGCCTCTATCGCCGCAGCCAGCATCCTGGCCAAAACCTGGCGTGACGAGTATATGCGGCAGCTGCACACTGAATTTCCCCACTACCGCTGGGATAGCAATAAGGGCTATGGCACCAAGAAACACCGGGACGCCATTGAAAAATACGGCCTCTGCCCATACCATCGCAAAAGCTTTAATATTCAGCCTGATAG
Organism: Puia dinghuensis; assembly: GCA_026225275.1. GTDB lineage: Bacteria > Bacteroidota > Bacteroidia > Chitinophagales > Chitinophagaceae > Puia > Puia dinghuensis_B. The sequence continues at coordinate 8,461 of JAMFSL010000079.1, read as the reverse complement.
CGAGCAGGCCTCCCTGTATATCGACCTGTAGAAGCCGGGTGAGCCCTCAAGCGCAAAATGGGCCACAGGCCCATTGGAGAACTTCGCCCTTGCCACTGGCAAGAGCTCGTTCGCAACCTTCGCCTGCGCTCGGTTGGGCCCGACATTAGCCAGAAGACGCTAGGGCTATTTTTCGCTATAGCCCTCAAGCGTCTTCCCACACACCCAACCCTTTCCGGAGGACAACGGGTTCATCCTCAGTACAGTCTACGATCGTGGAAGGAAGGATCCCCCCGATACCACCATCTACCACGATATCCACGAGGTTCTTGAATTTCTCTTCCATTATCTCAGGGTCGGTATAATCTTCCACAAAATCTCCGGGAAGGGACGAACTGAGGATCGGATGACCCAATTCTTTGACCAGGGACCGGGCAATCACATTATCGGGAATACGCAAGCCGATGGTCTCTTTTCTGCTCTTTAATATCTTCGGAACTTGTTTACTAGCGGGAAGAATAAAGGTGTAGGGACCAGGCAAATGGGTTTTTAGCAGCCGGTAGACAGGAGTAGAGATGCTTTTTGTATAGTTGCTGAGATCGCTGAGGTCATAACAGATAAAAGACAACTGGGCTTTGGCCGGGTCTACCTGCTTGATCCGGCAGATCCGCTCGACGGCGCCCCGCTGGAAGATATCGCAACCGAGGCCATAAATCGTATCCGTAGGGTAAATGATGACTCCTCCGTCCAGCAGGCATTCAACGATCATTCGAATATTTCTGGGCTGAGGATTGACGGGATGGAGCTGCAGCAACATGAGGGAAGTTATGAAAAAATGTGCACCCAGCTACCGTTAACTTAACGTAGATTTATTAATAATTTTGCGAAAATTGTGCTCATGGAGTTGCAAGCGATAGACAGAGTGGATACCATCAGCGCCGAGGATTTTAGGGATCAATACTATGCGCCCATGAAACCTCTGGTCATCACCGGGCTGTCAAAACAATGGCCAGCCTACCAAAAATGGAACTGGGATTATTTCAAATCTATCGTCGGACAGGTAGAGGTCGGCGTCTATAACAACGTGAAAAGTGATGCCTATACCCCCATCAATACGGCCGATGATTACATGAAGTTCGGGGATTACATCGATATGGTCCGTAAAGGCCCCGCGGAATGGCGCATCTTCCTTTTCAACATTTTCGAACATGCCCCGCAGATCACGAGCGATTTCGTCTGGCCGGAGCATCTGATGAAAGGTTTCGTCAAACGCTACCCGATGCTGTTCGTGGGTGGCAAGGGTTCCGTGACTCATATGCACTTCGATATCGACCTCTCCCATATCGTGCATACACAATTTGTCGGCCGCAAACGGGTATTGCTATTCCCTTTCGAAGAGCAGCACAAGATCTACCGCAAACCATGGGAAGTATTGAGTTTTGTCAACTTTGAAAAATATTTCGACGAGGAGCGCAACAAACTGGAACTCGATAAATTCCCGGCAGTCAAGCTGGCCAAGGGTTATGAAGTGATTCTGGAGCATGGCGATACCCTCTTTATGCCCGCGGGGTACTGGCATCATATGGAATACCTTGACAGTGGTTTTGCCATGAGCCTGAGGGCTTTACAGTCCTCTTTGACCGGTAAGCTAAAGGGCATCTGGTACCTGATGGGCATGCGTAATATCGATACCCTGATGAAGAAAACAGCACCCGAATGGTGGTTCAACAGAAAAAAAGAAAAAACCTTTAAAGCTGCGGACAAGGAGCTTGAAACCCTTTCCCAGTAAGGCTTTGCAGCGTATAAGGCTGCGATAAAAAAGCGCACGGCCGACGACCGGACCAACAAATTTGAAAAAAAATATTGCTTTTTACCAAAACTGTCTTTATTTTTACCCTGCTTACAAACTCTGAATTCGTATCGTCTTGATACGTGGCGCCACCAAAGGTAGCTCCAATCCAATCTCCTCTTGTCAAATACCCTTTGGGGCCGTCCAATTTCCAGCAAGTATTTCCAATTTCCAATAAATATCCGGGTTTCAATTCATTGTATGAGGCCAACTCCTTGTATCATTTGAGAATCTATCCCCTGTCCTGAATAATCCGGTTTTACCCTTCTAAAGCGAATTCCCTCCGGTATGTGCAGTTCTGACTGCCTGCCAGAAGATCATACCCAATAACTTATGGTTTCGTCGATCTATTTCCCGGTATCCGGGAATGGATGATACAAGATATTATCGAACATGAAAAAATATTCGAACTTTTTCTTTTTGTGGTTTCAGAGGTAAGCACAGGCCGGCGATGTCTATCGCTGGCTCTTTTTATGTTTTTACTTTCTTACCATTTGTGTTGCAGGAGAAAAAAATTTGACTGTGAAAAAACCAAAAAAAAGAGGCAGCATGTCGGGCTCGCCTCTTTTTTCGTTTTATCGATTATTTATTCGTTTCGCCGATGTTTATGATGCCGACGTTTATGCTATCGTCCAGGTCTCATTACCCCTGAGTAATTTATCGAGATCTCCTTCCCCTTTGCTGCGTATCACCTCTTCCACCTGCAGGTTTAGCATGTCTTCATAACAGGGCCGGTCTGTCTCATAAAAGACGCCGAAAGGTCTGGGCAGATGCCCTTCTATCTGCGGGTCGTCAAACATGCGGACCAGGATCTGGGCCTTGTAAAAGTCCTTTTCGTCATGTATCCACAGATCATCCGTGTTGGCGGCTCCGCCAAGATCGACTACCGTAGGCCGAAACCCTTCCAGGCGGATGCCTTTGTCCCGTTGTGCGCCGAAGATCAGCGGCTTGCCCTGCTCGAGGAAGAGGGTCTCGACCGGCTTGCTGCCTTTCTCGGTAAAGATTTCGAAAGCGCCGTCATTGAAAATATTGCAGTTCTGATAGATCTCGAGGAAAGAAGAGCCCTTATGCCCATGACTACGCAGCAACATCTGCTGCAGGTGTTTGGGGTCCCGGTCCATGCTGCGGGCAATAAAGCTGGCATCCGCACCCATGGCAAGGGCCAATGGGTTGAAGGGATGATCGATACTCCCAAAAGGCGTGGATTTGGTAACTTTGTTCTCTTCTGAGGTGGGTGAATACTGGCCTTTGGTCAATCCGTAGATCTGGTTATTGAACAGAAGGACATTCAGATCGAAATTGCGGCGCAACAGGTGAATGGTATGATTACCCCCGATGCTGAGACTATCCCCGTCCCCCGTCACGACCCAAACGCTCAGTTCAGGCCGGGTGGCCTTCAATCCGGAAGCGATAGCCGTTGCACGCCCATGGATCGAATGCATGCCATAGGTGTTCATATAGTAGGGAAAGCGGCTGCTGCAGCCGATACCCGAAATGATGACGATATTTTCCCTGGGGATGCCCAGCGTGGGCATCACCTTCTGTACCTGAGCGAGAATAGAATAATCCCCGCAGCCCGGACACCAGCGCACCTCCTGATCGGTGGCAAAGTCCTTGGCCGTTAAGACCGGCGGAATAGTAGTGGATTCGTTCATAACCCCACAAAATTACTGATTTAGGTCGTATTCACGGTATTTGGGGAAATAAGGCCACAAACGGCTGTCTATGGCGCCTGGATCCGGGCTGGCACATTTTTGGAGCTTTATAAGGAAGAACGATAATAAGCACAACGGGAATCCTACATATACTGAGGCCTGTCATCATCACGGTGACAGGCTTCTTTCATTAAACTCTGGCCGTATCCTTATATCACCTGCTTGCCGAAAGGCATCAGCGACAGTTCCATCAGCTTGAGGTGCTGGCGGGCAAAAGGAATTCCAATGATAGTGACGGCCAGTATGGCCGCAAAGAAGAGGTGGACGATCGCCGTATACAGACCGCCGCATAATAGCCAGATGATATTAAAAAAAATCGACAGACAACCCATGCCGTTACTGGTAGATATGACCCGTCTGCCGAAGGGCCAGAGCACGAGGCCGGCAATCTTGAAGCATTGCAGGCCGAAAGGAATACCGAAGATGGTCAGGCATAGGACAAACCCGCCGACGATATACCCCAGCGCGGCAAACAGACCGCCGAAAATCAGCCATATAAGATTACCTATAAAATTCATAGGCTGAAAATAGCAATTTTTGAAAATAAATTTACCTATCCCACATAAATGAATGTCCTACCGCGTTACCTTTAAGAGATTAAAAGCGAACCCTTACTAAAATCCTGTATCAATGGCTACTGATTTGTACACACCTATCTCACTGCACCATTTTGTGGATGAATTGACGGCAGGCCTTGTTCCTCGCGCCGTAAGCCGCAAAACCATAATTATTAATCAAATAGATCGCGATCTCAAAGTTGGGACCGACGAGAACCTGCTGGCCTTCGTGTTATGGAATCTGCTGGACCGGGCTGTCAACTGTACGCAGAACGAATGCATCCATGTAGAGTCCGTCCGGATTGGCGAGAGCACCATGATCCGGGTCCGGAATGCCGGGGTTTATTTCTATCGTACGCTGGCCAATAATTTCCGGCAGGTGCAACATGCCGCTGAAAAGCTCGGTGGCACTATCAGCATCGATTACGCCGAAGATACCTCAACGACAGTGGCGCTGACTATACATAAGGATCTGAGGGCCGCCTGACCGGCGTCAACCCTCGAATGGGCTCTTAGGCCGCATAAAAAAAAGGACCCCATCAGAGATCCTTTATAAAGTGCGGAAAGCCTTTCGCCTTCCTTTGGAACAAGCCTTTGCCTAATATCTGCTGTTGCTGTAATTGTTGTTCCTGCGTTGGAAACCGCCACCGCCGCCTTTGTTGCCGCCGGCACCACCACGGTCTTCCCTGGGCTTAGCGACGGATACGCCGATGGTCCTGCCATCAACGGATGCACCATCCAATTCCTGGATAGCTTTCTTTGCAGCTTCGTCATCGGACATTTCAACAAATGCAAAACCGCGGGATTTGTTGGTGAATTTGTCCATAATGACTTTGGCAGAAGTAACTTCGCCGTACTCTGCAAAATAATCGCGTAAGTCTTCGTCCGTGACGTTAAAACTTAAATTGGAAACGTAAATGTTCATACTAAAATAACTGGTTAAAAAATGATAATAAAAGGCAATCTGAGTTAAAAAGCACGGAGTAAAGACGACTAATAATTACCGGAGATGTAGTAGCGGAAATGATCATTCAATTACTAATTGCTGTAATCAGCTCAAATTTTTACGATGTAAAGGTAGTTCTTTTATCTCAAATAAAAATAGAATTACAACTCGCCTCCCTTAATTAGTAATTTGTTAATCTGAGTCCCCCGCTTATAGGTTAACCCGTAAATACCGAAGGCCGCCAGCGTCAATAGCGCGCCGGTCAGACAAACCCCGGCCCAGCCTCCTTTGTTCCAGGCATAAAGCCCGACGGCGCTCCCAAGGGATGTTCCGATGAAACTAACGGTCATATACACCGTGTTGAGGCGATTGCGAGCCGCGGGTATCAGGGCATATACCCGACTTTGGTTGGATACATGAATGCCCTGCATAGCCAGGTCCAGCAGCACGATACCTGCGATCATCCCGATGACAGTATCGGCCCAGATGTATAGGAGGACAAAAGACAGCAGCAGCAAGCAGAGACCATATCCTATAGGGATCCTGGGGTTGCGTTTGTCGGCAGAACCGCCCACCAGCGGCGCGGCAAGGGCGCCCGCGGCGGCCGCCAGCCCGAATAGTCCTATCAGGTCACTGCTGTAATGAAACGGCGCACCGGAAAGATGAAGGACCATGGTCGTCCAGAACATCCCGAAGGTGGCAAAACCCAGTGCATTGATCGCCGCGGCCTCCCGCAGCAGGGGCTGCTCCTTCACCAATGTCAGCAGCGACCGCATCAACGACCCATAGCTGCCGGTAAATCCGGGCCGGCTGACAGGGAAAGTAATCCGCATGGTCAGCAGCAGCAAAAAACTGATGACTGCCGCCACCCCGAACATCCCACGCCAGCCTAGCCAGGCCCCTATAAATCCGCTGAGCGTCCTTGACAGCAGAATGCCGATCAGCAGTCCACTCATGATCGATCCAATCACCTTGCCGGTTCTGGAAGGGTCAGACAGGTGCGCTGCAAGAGGCAGGATCAATTGGGGAATGACCGATGTCGCGCCAATCAGTACGCTGGCTATTTCCAGGCATAGCAGGCTGGGAGAGAGAGCCGCCATTACCAGCGCCGCTACGGCAAAAGCCGCCATCCAGACAATCTGGCCCCTGCGTTCGACCTTATCGCCCAGCGGGACGAAAAACAGCAGCCCCAGCGCATATCCTGCCTGTGTCAGAAAAGCGATCCGTCCGCCTTTACTTGGATCTATGGCAAAGCTTTTGCTGATCAATATCAGCAGCGGCTGGTTATAGTAAATATTGGCTACGATTAATCCGGTACAAATGGCCATGATCACAATATGCCCGCGGCTCAGATATTCCTTATCCTTTTCTAATGTCATGGGAGCAAAGGTAAGCAGCCCTGACTAAGTTATTTTTCCTACCTTAGGGACCCAAATCTTTTTATATGTTGCATTACAAAAAATTTGCAGTTATCGGCACCCTTTTCGCGCTGACAGTCATCGGGATGTCGGCTATCCGTCCTGCTGAAGATGGCAAGCCGCCGAAACGAAATCTGAAGGTCCTGCCGAAGGATATCAGCCACGATGCCCTGGACAGCACGATGGACGCCTGGAAGTCCGCGCTTGGCGTTAAATGTGGTTTTTGTCATGCTCCATCCGCCGACAGCACCTCTCACCATCTGGACTTCGCCAGCGACGCCAAACCAGAAAAAAATATGGCCCGTCACATGTACACCATGACGGCTAAAATCAATAAAAAATACTTTAGCTTCGACAAGGACGACAAGAGCATGGTGGCGGCTGTCAGTTGCAAGACCTGCCACAGGGGAAGCCCGCATCCGGATGAGGTTAAATAAAAATAATTAAAAAATAATGACACGTAGCGACCGCTGCAATTAACAATGAGGGCGGCTCCAAAGCGACAGCAGGGGGTCGCCCTTGCTGTTGTCGTCCCGAGGACAAATTTGGAAAACATAAATTACCTAAATTTATGCCCTCTTACACCACCTTATAAATCAATTCATGGCAAACAATTCATTTAAATTCGGTATGATAGGCCTCGGTGTGATGGGGCGCAACCTGCTACTCAATATGGCCGATCATGGCTTCGCAGTAGTAGGATTTGATCTGGATGGTCAGAAAACCTCGTTACTCGAGTCTTCCGCGTCGCCCGGCACGACGGTCAAGGGCCTCAATACCCTGGCAGAAATGGTGCAGGCGCTGGAGAAGCCCCGCAAGATGATGATGCTGGTACCTGCCGGCAAACCAGTCGACGATGTGATCCAGAGTCTTTTACCGCTGCTCGAAAAAGGCGATATCGTCATTGACGGCGGTAACTCTCATTATACAGACACCTTACGCCGCGTCACTTTCATGGAAGAAAAAGGATTTCATTTCATGGGTGTCGGCATCTCCGGCGGTGAACAGGGCGCCAGAACAGGCCCCAGCATCATGCCTGGTGGCGATCCTGAAGCTTACAAGGATGTCCAGGCTATTCTGGAGGCCGTGGCCGCTAAGGTCAATGGCGAGCCCTGTGTCGCCCATCTCGGAAAAGGGGCAGCCGGTCACTATGTGAAAATGGTGCATAACGGCATCGAGTATGCGATCATGCAACTGATCAGCGAAACGTATGATCTGCTTCATCGCGGCCTGGGCCTCGACAACGATGAGCTGCATAAAATTTATAAGAACTGGAATGACGGAGAGCTCCAATCCTTCCTCGTCGAGATCACCCGCGATATCTTCCTGAAAAAAGACGACAAGACCGGCAACCGCCTCGTAGATATGATCCTCGACAAGGCCGGCGCCAAAGGCACCGGCAAGTGGACATCGCAAGATGCCATGGACCTCGGCGTTCCCATTCCCGTCATCGACATCGCCGTGTGCATGCGCGAGATCTCTGCCTATAAGGAAGAACGTACGCAGGCCGCCGCACTATACAAGACACCTTCTTCCGATATCCCGGTTCCCAAGGAAGTATTCATCCAACAGGTACAGGATGCCCTGTATTTCGCCATGATCATCAGCTATGCCCAGGGCCTGGCTCAACTGCACATCGCCTCCAAAGAACTGGGTATGGATATCCCCATGCCCCAGGTCGTCAAGGTTTGGAGGGGCGGCTGTATCATCCGGTCTTCCCTGCTGGAAATATTTTTTACAGCTTTTCAAAAGAACCCGGCGCTGCCTAATTTGTTGTTGGAAAAGGACGTTGCCCAGCTGCTACACGGAAAGAAGCAGAATTTACGCAATGTGATCATCCATGCCATTCACATGGGCTATCCCGTTGCCGGGCTAATGGCTGCCCTGAGCTATTTCGACGCTTACCGCAGCGAACGGATGCCGACCAATCTTATCCAGGCGCAGCGCGACTACTTCGGTGCACACACGTATCAACGCATCGACGAGCCGGGCTCTTT
>JAMFSL010000078.1 GCA_026225275.1 Puia dinghuensis | reverse complement strand
TCTATAAAGATCAGATCGATCTCATTTTCCTGCAGAACCTTCGCCGCCTCAAAAGCATTCTCACAGCTGGCCTCCAACTGGAGGAAGGGGATCTTGCTGATGTAATCCGCCAGCAAACCCAAAGCCAGCGGTTCGTCGTCAACGGCAATACATCGTAACATCAGTGTAAGTTTAATTTCAGTAATACCGCAAACCATCCCTGGTCCTGCGTGATCCGCAAACTATGCCCCGAAGGATACAACAGAATCAACCTCCTCTTCACATTGGTCAGCCCAATCCCCGATCCCTTGTCTTTGATCTCCCTGGAATCTGCATCATACTTATTTTTCACCCCAAAATACAACACTCCATCTTTCACATGCAGATCGACATGTATCGCCCGCTGATCGATCATCCCTGCCCCATGCTTGAAGGCATTTTCGACAAACGGGATCAGCAGCATCGGCTCGATCTCATAAACCCCCTCTGGCTCATCCATCGAAACAAAAATGGGTAGGTTTTTCCCAAAACGCTGACGTTGTAAGTCTATATAACTCTGCAGATACTCGACCTCCATGGACAACTGCACCTTATCCTCCCCGGTCTCATACAACATATACTGCATCAACGCCGATAATTTCAATATGGTCGGCCCCAACTCCGGTGACTTCATCCGCTCGAGCGCCACCAGGTTATTGAGGATATTAAAGATAAAATGCGGATTGATCTGCGAACGCAGGAAGGATAACTCGGTCTTCAGATTCTCCGCCTGCCGTTCCGCAGCCATCTTGTCGGCATCGATCCTGTCACGCACCAGGCGCCACGTAGTGCTGACAGGTATCACCAGCAAAAAAGTCCACAATATAAACCCCGATGCCCGCCTCACACTAAAAGGATGCAGCGAAAACACATCCACGAAGAAAAAGGCATGGCCAGCCAGGATGAACCCGAACAGCAAGATCAATGATCCGATATAAGCCACATATTTCTTCTGAGAAAATAGCTTGGGCGTCAACCAGTACGCATTCAGATAGAAAGCGGCTACCCACAATAAACTGGTCAGAAAATTCACGTAGCCAAGGCTCTGAAAGAACGCGGCACGCTCCCGGGTATGCCCCTCATCATGATCGTCGTTCAGCAGATAAGGCAGCGCCAGCACGATCGCCCAGGCGGCAACATGCGTCAAAACCTTGACTGGCCGCCGGTTATACCATTCTAATGATATGTTTCCCATGATCAGGTTAAATGTAAGCTATTATTCGGTTTCCTCTTCTGTATTGTTATTCTTCCGCTTGAACAGACTGACGTCCACTTTCCCGAAGTTCCACGATAAGTTCAGGCGAACCATCTGCGGGTCGCGGAGCCGATTATATTCCTGCGTGACATAGGTGCTATAGGTGTACTGATCCTGCCTGCGGCTACGGAACATATCGTTAAAGCTGGCAGTAACGGCCAACTTATTTTGCATAAAGGTTTTCTTGACCGCGACATCGGATTCATAGTAAGCTTTGATATACCCCTGAGATGCGCTTTGCGACTGCATGTTAGGCGGCCCGGGCTGGTTCTGATTGGAATTGACCGGCAGGTTGCTTTTTGACTGGTAGATTCCGGAAAGCTGAATACTGAAATTGTCAGGTAGCCGGAAATTCATATTCCATTTTCCAAAATAACTCCACAGCGCGGGAGCCACGGTTTCGTCGACGTTGCCGATATTGATCTTGGAATGATAGAGGTTGTAATTGACAGAGATGTCCCACCATTTGGTGAAGGTAAACTGTCCGGTCAGCTCTGCGCCTTGGGTATTGCTGCTTTCCGCATTGATATAAGTATTGATCAGGGTAGTGCTGCCACCTGTTGTATCGTCTTCGATATAACCGGTGATCAGGTGGTCGGTGTGTTTATAGTAAACCGAGGCCATCAGCATGTTTGCGCCGGTCCAGTTCTTAATATATCCCAATTCCAGCGATTGCGTGAATTCAGGTACCAGGTTGGGATTACCCCTGGTGATATTGAGTTTATTGGAAGAATCGGTATAGGGAACGAGCTGCTGGAAATTCGGGCGATTGACTCTTCTGTTGTAAGTCAATTGCAGCTCCTGGTTGTTACCTAGCTTTTGTCCCAGAAAAAGAGAGGGAAAGAGTTCTACCGGATACTGGTTGTGATATTTGGTACCGTCATTGAGCAGCGTACCATTATAGTTTGAACTTTCTGCCCTCAGCCCGATCTTGTAGGTGAAATTTTCGATGCCGCTGGCATAGGTCACATAGGCCGCATACACATTGTTCTGACTTTTGTAATTGCTGGCGGCATTGGGGATCAGCACATAGGATGCAGCAGTATCCTCATAGGTATAATTGTTATTGATAACGAGACGGCTCTGCAGCGCCGCACGCATCCCGGCTTCGAGGGTGCCCTTTTTGCCGATAGGGTCGCTGTAATCGGTTTGGATGAAGACATTCTTGTCGTTGCCAGAACCCTGTATCTGTTGCAGCTCTGTGCTGGAGAGCGGTGTGCCTTCTATACCCGTATAGTAATTGGTGACGTACCCGGAATTATTGACTGAACTGCCGCCGAAATAGCTCGCATCTGCAGTCCAGTTTTCCTTGTCTTTGGCAAAAAGTGTCTTGATGCCAAGATGCGCTCCGTGACCGGAAAACGTATTATGACTCATAATCTCCTCGGTGCTATATTGAGGAATAGTCCCCAAAGTATAGAGGCTGTCGGTCAGCATGCCGATATTGGAAGTCTGGGTAGCGTCGTGATGCATGGCGAAGCCGGTGAGGGAGAGAGTTGTCCGGTTGGTGACGAAATAATCCAGTCCTACTCTGCCGAAATACATATGCCCTCTGGTGGTATCCTTTTCCATTTGGGTGAGGTCGGTATTGGGATCGGTATCGGTCTCTAGCCGGTCGATGGAGCTGCTGACCCGGTCACGCATGCGGCGGTAATTGACGTCAGCGGAGAAGTTGATCTTGTCCTGCCGGTAGTTGAAGCTGGCGCCGCCATTCGCACCGCCATAGCGGTCTGCACCGGCACGGACGCTACCGTTATAACCCGTCTTGCGGTTCTTTTTAAGGACGATATTGAGGATACCTCCACCGCCGCCGGAGGCATCGTATTTGGCGGATGGATTATCGATCAC
>JAMFSL010000077.1 GCA_026225275.1 Puia dinghuensis | reverse complement strand
GTGGAAAGGATATCGGAGAATTTAGATTTTTATAATAAAAATGCTTAATTTGTTACTGATTGAAGACTGCTGCTGCCATACTGCTGATGGGGATTCTGCTATTCAACTGGTTAGGTTACCGGGTGCTAAATGATTTTATGCAAGACCAATCCAGTCGCCAAATGCAGTCGCAGCTTGATCTTCGGCATTATAACGAAAACCAGTTGATCTCCATTAAGCTGCCCGTCACGGAACTCTCCTATTACAATAATTCTCCTATTTTCGAAAGAGTAGATGGACAGATCGACATTAATGGCATTCCCTATCAATATGTCAAACGCCGGATCTACAACGATTCGATAGAGTTCCTGTGTATTCCCAACCAGATAGCCTTGAATCTGCGGACCTCCGGGGAGGACTATTTCAGATTGATCAATGACATGCAGCGTTCTCAGCAGGGGCAAGGGCATTCCGGCGTCGCTAAATTTTTTGTTGTAGATCCTTATACGGCTACAGATCCCCTTCAGGTAGGAGATCTTTCTTTTACCCTGATCGAGCAGAATGGCCATTTCTCCTTTATGCTGCCGACTCCACCTGGTGCTACGACCGAGCGACCGCCTGCTTTTCCTGCCTTTTTCCGCCTAATCTAATTTTCCGCCTATCGGGTTTTCCGGCTTTCGGATTTTCCGCCCCCGGCGGTCGTGTTCATTTATTACATTCTACTATGAGTAATTCGACGGGGCGCAATTCTTATGCGGCGCTGTTCACTATCTGTTTTGTGAGCAGTATGTTTGGCGGCGTTGTTTCGACGCTGATGTCTGTGTATCTACCAGTGGCCGTCAAGGACCTATTAGGTCAGGTGACCGATGCTAAATTGAATGCCGTCAGCGCGTCCATCAATTCTGTTTTTATTTTTGGCTGGATGTTCGGCGGCGTTGTCTGGGGGCTAGTCTGTGACCGGATCGGAAGGGCAAGGTCGGTAATGCTGTCCACGCTGTGTTATGGCTTATTCACCGTTTTAACAGCTGTCTCTCCTTCATGGGAAATGGTCGTTGTCTGCCGGCTACTGTCCGGCTTTGGCGTCGGCGGGGTATTGGTCACTACCACCATCATGATATCAGAAGCATCGACGGGTAAGCGCCGGGCGGTCGCGCTTGGGATATTATCCATTTCCATTCCGGTAGGTATTTTTTCGGCAGGGCTCATCAATTATTTATTACCGGGATGGCGGCAGGCTTTTTTGACGGGGATTATTCCGCTGCTGGCTGCAACCGCTGCCTTATTCTTTTTGAAAGAGTCGGGCAAATGGAAGACGGCTGAAAAGACACAGCGCGGATTTCTGGCCGCCGACTACCGCAAAAATTTATGGACCGGCAGTCTGATCTTTGGGACCATGCTGATCGGGATGTGGGCTATTTTTTCCTGGCTGCCGACCTGGGTACAGAGTTTGGCGGGCTCTTCCAATGCGCAGCATCTGGGAGGGATCAGCATGATGATGATGGGCGCCGGCGGGCTGACGGGAGGGTTTATTTCCGGCTGGGTTGCCCATGCGATCGGACTGCGAAGGACGATGCTACTGTGTTTCGCGATATGCTGGTGCATGGCTTTTCTCCTCTTCAGGGTGAATACTTCTTTTTCGGGAATGACCTATGCGGAGATCGCGGTGCTGGCCGTCTTTTTCGGTATAAGCCAGGGGGCGTTATCGGCCTATATTCCGGACTTATTTCCGACGGCGATTTCTGCGGCGGCTACGGGATTTTGTTTTAACGTAGGCAGGTTGTTCACGGCCATTGCCGTCTTTTTTGTCGGCGCGCTGGTCACACTGCTGGGCGGTTACAGTCATACGCTGTTTATTTTTTCTTTTATTTTTTTAATCGGATGGGTAGTGACCTGGACGACCGGGAGAAGCACCCAGCCTAAAAACGTATTGCATGGCACATATTGATCTGGGAAATGAGCTGCCGGGCATCAGAGGGCCGATGGCCTATAGCCCTGAGACAGCAAGACCATTGAACGAGCTGGCCGAGGCCCTGTTACGGGATGACAACAACACCTTGTCCCGTGGTGAAAGGGAATTGATCGGCACCTATGTTTCTTATCTGAATGATTGCTTCTTCTGCCAGAATGTGCATGGCAGCCTGGCGCAGCATTATATGGAATGCGACATGTCTTACATCGATGCGATAAAGGCCAATCCGGCTGAGACTGTACTGTCCGACAAGATGAAGGCCCTGTTGGGCATTGCCGCCAGTGTACAGAAGGGCGGAAAATCCGTTACCACCGTGCAGATCGATAAGGCACGGGCGCTGGGCGCTACCGACAAAGAGATCCATGACACCGTGTTGATCGCCGCTGCCTTTTGCATGTACAACCGGTATGTAGACGGGCTGGCCACGTGGGCGCCGCAGGACAGACAATTCTATATAGACCGGGCGCCGCGACGTGCGGCGGAAGGGTATCTCGATTATGACTTACACAAATGATTTATAAAAGACAACTATTAAAAAGCAATTTATGCCACACATTGAAGTAAATAATGACTTTGCAGGCATCAGAGGACTGATGGCCTTTCGTCCCGAAACAGCAGAGCCGCTGGCTGCGCTGGCGGAAGTTCTTTTGCGCGACAACGAGGGACTGACCCGGGCAGAAAGAGAGTTGATCGCCACCCGGGTATCTTATCTGAATGACTGCTTTTATTGTCATAACTCCCATGGGGAGCTTGCCTGTGTCTATCTTGATGGTGACCGTGACCTCGTCGACCAGGTGCGGAAGGATTATCAGCATGCGGATATTTCCGACAAGCTAAAGGCATTGCTGACCATTGTCAGCAAAGTGCAGCAGAGCGGAAAAGCCGTACAGCCGGAAGACATCGCACGTGCCCGTGAGGCTGGCGCCACCGACAAGGACATCCATGACACCGTGCTGATCGCTGCTGCCTTTTGCCTGTACAACCGGTACGTGGATGGATTGGGAGCGACGACCCCGACGGATCTCAGCACTTACGCGCCGCGGGCCCGACAGGTAGCGGAACGTGGGTATGGGAGTCATATATATTCTGCGGGTCAGCCTGTTAGGTAAATGGCCAGCCGATGGGGTAAGCGGCCAGCCGATGAGCTAAGACCGTACTGCTAACGATTATTTTATTGCCTAAACCAAAATTAACGATGAAAAAATTACTTTTTTTGTTGGTGGGATTGCTATGTCTTGCATTCCTGCCCCAACACTCCTTTTCACAAAGCCAAACGATTTCCGGTAAGATCACAGACGCTGCGGGTAATCCCGTAGGCGGCGCCTCCATCGTGATCAAAGGAACTTCCCGTGGTACGACGACCGATGCGGAAGGCAATTTCAAACTGGCTGTTACACCTAATTCTACAGTGATCGTGACTTCTGCGGGATTCGTTGCCAGGACGATGAAAGCGGATGATCTGGGTATGGATGCGCGCATACGGCTGGAGGAAGATGTCGCCCATCTGGATGAAGTGGTCGTGACCGGCCTGACCACGACCGTGAAGAGAAGGAATCTCGCCAATGCGGTAGCGACCATCTCCGCAAAGGAGTTAAATGAGGGGGCGCCGGCCGGAACATTAGATGCGGCACTGGAAGGAAAGATCCCGGGAGCGTATATCAATGCGAATTCCGGTTCACCAGGCGGTGGCGTCTCCGTCAAGCTGCGGGGTGTGACATCGGTCTATGGGAATACGCAGCCCTTATATGTAGTGGATGGGGTTTTCGTGGACAATACGGCCACTTCCGCGGGGTTGAATGCAGTAACGCTGTCAGAGGCGGGCGGCGCGCCCACGGGCAACCAGGACAACCCTTCGAGCAGGATCGCCGATATCCGGCCGGAGGATATCGAGAACATCGAAATCTTAAAAGGCGCTTCTGCAGCAGCCGTCTACGGATCGAGGGCGGCAGGCGGGGTTATCATCATTACGACCAAGAGGGGCAGGCCGGGCCGGACGAAAGTCACTTTCTCGCAAGATCTGGGCGACATCAAGGTGCGGAAACTGCTGGGTGTACGCCAATTTACGGCGGCAACTGCGGCAAGTTTGTCCAGCGATAGCGCCACGAGTGTGGCACTCGCGCAGGAATTCACGGCGGCTAAATCCGCCGGGCATATTTATGATTATGAAAAAGAGATCTATGGTAATACCGGTTTTGCCCGGAACACCTTGCTGAGCGTCACCGGCGGCACGGAAAAGACCGGCGTCTATTTTTCCGTGGCAACAAAGGACGAAGGCGGTATCGAGAAGAATACCGGGTACAATAACACCAGTTTTCGGCTGAATGTCGATCAGAAGGTAACGGACAATATCAAATTAGGCGTCTACACCAATTATATCAATTCTTCCGCTGACAGAGGGCTACAGGGCAACGACAATGTGGGGGTGACCACCGGAATCTCGCTTTCGTCTACACCTGACTTCGCTCAACTTCATCCCGATGCGCAAGGTAATTATCCGGATAATCCCTTTGCCGCGGCCAATCCTTTGCAGACGATTGCGCTGATGCGAAACAATGAGGGTGTCAACCGCCTGATTACAGGGGCTAAGCTCGAGGCAATATTGCAGAAGAGCCGTGTCAGCCAGACAAAGCTGGTCGGGTTGGGCGGCATTGACTTTTATAACCTGGAGACGCAGCTGCTGTTTCCCGCGGTCCTGCAATGGCAGGCCATTAATAAAGGCACTTCCATCGAAGGAATGACAAAGAATCTCAACACCAATTATATCGCATCGGTGGTCAACACGCTCACTCCTTCCGACAAGCTTTCGCTGACCACGTCCGCCGGGCTGACGCAGGAGACAGGCAATTACAATAATTTGTTGAATGTGGCTACACAGGTCATTGCGGGGCAATCCAATGTGAACCAGGCCGGTGCGCTGAATGCCACCCAATTGAGGACCAAATACCAGAACAACGGTATTTTTCTGCAGGAGGAGGCGAATATCGCGGATATACTATTGCTGACCGCAGGCGGCAGACTGGATGAGTCTTCCAACAATGGAAATGTCGGACATTACTACTTCTATCCCAAGGCCGGATTGTCCTGGAACCTGACCAAGATGGGATGGCTGAATGCCGATTGGATCGATAATTTCAAATTACGGGCAGCCTACGGCCAGGCCAATAATGTGCCTGCTTATGGAAGTAAATTCACGGCCCTGTCGATTTCCAATATTGCCGGAAATCCGGGCGTGCTGGTCAATTCGCAGGAAGGGCAGCCGAATATCGAGCCGGAGCGGCAGGAAGAATTCGAGGCCGGAGCGGACTTCAGCATGCTGAAAGGCCGGCTGGGGTTCGAACTGACTTACTATAGCAAGATCATCGATAATTTCCTGATGCAGGCCAGTCTGCCGGGCTCGTCGGGTTATGCCAGCGAATGGGTGAATGCCGGCAACCTGCGTAACAGAGGCGTCGAGCTGGGCATGAATGCGCGACCGGTGCAGACCCGGAATATCACGTGGAATACATCGATGAATTTCTGGCTGAACAGATCGATGGTAACCAAATATACGATTCCGCCGGTGCCGCAGGGATCTTTCGGGTATGTATTAGGGTCATTCCAGATTCAGCAAGGCCAATCCGCCACACAGATTGTCGGTCTGGACGGTACGGGAGGTGTCAGCAAACTGGGGGATGCCGAGCCGACGTTCCAGATGAGTACGTATAATGAAGTCACTTTCTTCAATCATCTGAGTCTGCGGTTCCTGCTGCATTGGAAGCAGGGAGGACAGAATGTGGATCTGACGACGCTGGAAAATGATTTTGGCGGCACTGCTGCGGATTATGACAAGGTCACCAACAAGCTTGGTGTTCCGAACGGGCTTTATCGGGTGATGCAGGTGGGGGTCGATGCCCATGAATTCGTGCAAAATTCCGGATATGTGAGATTGCGGGAGATCGGTCTCTATTATTCTATCACGCATACGGGGATCGATGCAGTGAAAGGCTTGCGTCTGGGGGTTTCGTTGAACAACTACCTGACCTTTACGAAATATCCGTCATACGATCCGGAAGTATCGAATTTCGGAACGGGCTTTTCGACTGGCGTGGATGTAGATCCTTATCCGGCCAGCAAAAGGGCCGCATTTCATCTTGCCGTCGATTTCTAAACCACCATCACTCAAATCTTCCAAACAAAATAATATGAGAAAGAATAAAACAATATACAGGTTGATGCTGCTGGGCTGGGTCTTGACGCTGGGCGCCTGCAAAAAGGATTTTGGCGATCTAAACGAGCCTACAGTACAATCTTTTACCTCGAATGCCACGGTGGCCGAATTGAATAACCTGGTCAGCGGTACGGAATCCGGTTTGCGCAATAACCTGGCTTTGTACCTGGACGATGTCGGGATCATCGGGCGGGAGATGTATCATTTCTCCAATTCCGAACCGCGATATGTCACCGATCTGCTAGGCGCCAGTGGGGCCACATTGAGCGGCAGTAATTTTTATATCGCCAATACCTGGGCGAGCCGGTACCAGGTGATCAAGAATTGCAATATACTCGAGGAGGCGGCGACCAGTACCTCTTTGATCTCACCACAGGAGGTGAGCGGATACCTGGGATTTGCGCAGACCATCAAGGCCTACCAGCTGTTAATGTGTCTGAATCAGACCGACAGCAATGGGATCAGGGTCGATGTATCCGACCCCAACGATCTGGGACCATTTGTAGGGCCTACCGCCGCGTTGGCGGCGATATCCGGGCTGCTGGATTCTGCTGCGACAAATTTTGCGAATGCAACCATCGACTATACACTGGCAGGATTTAGCAGTTATTCCGATGCTGCCGGACTTTTGCAGGTTAACCGGGCACTGGCGGCCAGGGTAGATGTCTATCAGAGTAACTGGGCAGCGGCACTAACTGATCTTTCGGCATCGTTCTTTTCGTTGCAGGGGGATCTGACAGCTGGAGTCTATGATGTATTCAGCACAGGGTCGGGCGATCAGCTGAATACCTTTTTCATACCGCAGAATCAGACCGGGGAGATACGCGTGGCGCATCCTTCCTATGCTGCGGACATCGAAGCAGGGGATGATCGTATCGGCAAGGCGACGTTACGGACGGCTGTCGCGTCGCTGGACGGGCTTTCGAGTAACCGGGATGTGTGGGTGTATACGTCGAGTACGGCGCCGATACCGATTGTCCGGAATGAGGAGCTGGTGTTGATCTATGCCGAGGCGAATATTCAGAATAACGATCTTAACGACGGGGTAACGGCGTTGAATGTGATCCGGGAGGCGCATGGGTTGGCGGCTTATAGCGGGGCGATGACTTCGGCGGCGTTGTTGACGGAGATGTTGAATCAGCGGCGGTATTCGCTGTATTGCGAGGGGCATCGGTGGGTGGATATGCGGCGGTATGGGTTGTTGGGGACGCTGCCGATCGACAGGCCGGGAGACCAGGTGTGGACCGAGTTTCCGTTGCCTGTGTCGGAGACGCCGTAAACGGGGAAGCTTTTAGTGAGAGATTTATTTCAGAGGTGGCGTCGCCGCGGAGAGCGGGGCTCCGCCTAATTTACGACCTTCGTAAAAAGATAAGACATGCCCGTGTCAAAAAATAATAATAAGACAATGCCGTCTAAAGCAGCAAAGGAAAGGCTTACAGCAGTAAAGCCGTCCGGCCAGAAGGAGGAGAGCCTGGTGAGCCTTATCCATGACCTGGTGCGTCAGATACCCAAGGGACGAGTCACCTCGTATGGGGCTATTGCCAAGGTTCTTAACCTCTCCAATCCGAGAATGGTCGGTCGGGCTATGGGTACTTCCGACGCTACAGGGGCTGCCTACCCGGCACAGCGTGTTGTCAACAGTTCTGGTCGTTTATCGGGCGACCCATCCGACCGTCGCAAGAAGCTGCTTGAAAAGGAAGGGGTAAAATTTAAAGGTGACAAGATTGTCGATTTTAAGGATCTTTTCTGGGATCCTGCCAAGGAGTTATGATCAGGAGATTCGACAAAATGAGCTTTCAACGGATTGCTGATCAACTTGCGGAGAAAGATAGCGATCTCGCCATGATCATCAAGACGCATGGATATGCACCTATGTGGAGTCGGCCTAATACGTTTGAGACACTTGTGCATATTATTCTGGAACAGCAGGTCTCGTTAGCTTCGGCGCTGGCGGCATTAAATAAATTACGGGAGAGATTGACCGTCATCACACCGGAGCGCTTTCTTGCCCTAACCGATGAAGAATTAAAGGCCTGTTATTTTAGCCGGCAGAAAACGATCTATACACGAGGGTTGGCTAATGAATTAGTGAGTGGCAGGCTCGATCTGCCGGCGCTGGCATCGCTGCCGGATGATGAAGTCAGGGCTACGCTGATCTCATTAAAAGGCATCGGCAACTGGACCATCGATGTATACCTGATGTTTGTGCTGCAGCGCAGCGATATCTTTCCCCTGGGTGATCTTGCGGCTATCAATGCGCTGAAGCGGGTGAAGAAGCTGGCGCGCGATGCGTCCAAAGAGGAATTACTGGCTTTGACGGCGAAATGGGAGCCCAACAGGACTATCGCGACGATGTTGCTTTGGCATTTGTATTTGTCGTCGCCGATGAGGTGAGATCCATGCCGGGGGCAGCGATGTTTACGAGCTCTTCCTTGCGGTAGCGACCAGCACTATTCCGCCAACCAGCAAGATACCGCCGGCATAAGGCGGCCAGTTGACCGAATGTTCCCTATCTGCGGAGATGTGAATAGGTCCGGCGTCTACGACGTTTTCCCGCCGGG
>JAMFSL010000076.1 GCA_026225275.1 Puia dinghuensis | reverse complement strand
TATACCTGAGGCTTTGTCCTATTATGCGGCTCTGCATCACCGGTTGGATTATTTTATCACCCGTGACAAGAACCTGTCAAAGGCGGCTATTCCGGTTTTGCCGGTATGTACGCCTGAGGAGTTTATCAAAAAAAACAATTGACAATGGCGCGAATCATAGCAATAGATTATGGTCTCAAGCGTACCGGGCTGGCGGTGACCGATCCCCTACAGATCATTGCCACGGGTCTTACCACCGTGGAGTCGCCCCAGCTAATCCCTTTTTTGAAAGATTACTTCAAAAGAGAACCGGTGGAACTGATGCTCATCGGCGAGCCAACCAACTGGGATGACACAGATACGCATGCTACGCCGCTCGTGAGAGAGATCATGGTGCGGCTGAAAAAGGAATTTCCTGCGATTCCCCTGCTGCCGGTGGATGAGCGGTATACTTCCAAAATGGCAAAACGGGCGATGATCGATATGGGGATGAAGAAGAAACAGCGGCGGAATAAGGCGATGGTGGATGAGATCGCCGCGACGATCCTGTTGCAGGAATACATGGGAAGGTCGGTTCAATGACCGGACGAACTATGGAGAGCGAGTGGAGGGGGCAGCCTGGTGGAATAACTTAATTCGATTAATGGAACATCTATGATATTACCTATCGTTGCTTATGGAACTCCTATCCTTCGCCAGGTGAGCAAGGAAATCACCCCCGACTATCCGGATTTATCTACCCTGATGGCCAATATGTGGGAGACTATGTACTCCAGCAACGGAGTGGGACTGGCGGCGCCCCAGATCAACCGGGATGTACGGATTTTTCTGGTCGATTCCCAGCAGATATTCGAGAACCTGGAAGAAGGGGAGAAAGACAAATACCCTGACGGTCCCGGTATCAAACAGGTTTTTATCAACGCGCATATCACTGCTCTCAACGGTGAGGAGTGGGCTTATAATGAAGGGTGTCTAAGTATCCCCAAGATCCGGGAGGACATCTATCGCAGCCAGGAAGTGACCATCGAGTATGACGACGAAAATTTCGAACCGCACACGGCGACATTCAACGGCATTACAGCCCGGATAGTCCTGCATGAATACGATCACATCGAGGGGAAATTATTCATCGACTACCTGAAACCGTTAAAAAAGAAGCTGCTGAAAAGTAAACTGGACGATATCACCAGGGGAAAGATCAGCGTGGATTATAAGATGAGCTTCCCGCGATAGAACCGCGCGTGTAGTCCCGCCATTTTTCGATCACGGATCTCATGTCTTCCGGCAATTCGCTCTCGAAGATCATCTCCTGTCCCGTCCCGGGGTGGATGAAGCCGATCGTTTTGGCATGCAGGGCATGTCGGGGACACAAATCAAAGCAGTTGTCCACGAATTGCTTGTATTTGCTGAAGACGGTGCCTTTGACGATCTTGTCACCACCGTAGGTGTCATCATTGAACAGCGGATGGCCGATATGTTGCATGTGGACGCGGATCTGGTGTGTGCGTCCGGTCTCCAGCACGCATTGTACGAGGGTGACATAGCCGAACCGCTCCAATACATTGTAATGCGTAATGGCTTCTTTACCGTGGTCGCCCTCGGGATAGGCATCGAACAATTTACGAAAGCGCTGGTGACGGCCCACATGCGCCACAATAGTGCCGCTGTCTTCAACTAAGTCACCCCATACCAATGCCATATACTGACGACGGACTGTGTGGTCAAAGAACTGCTTTGACAGACTACGGACAGCCCTTTCTGTCTTGGCCAGCACCATCAGTCCGCTGGTATTTTTATCGATACGGTGCACTAACCCGAAGCGGGGAAGGGTCTCTTCATTGATTTCGCCGTTCTTTTGCCGCAGATACCACGCGACACCGTTGATCAGGGTACCCGAATAGTTACCGCTGGCCGGATGGACGACCAATCCGGGACGTTTGTTGATGATCATCACTTCCTCATCTTCATAGTAGATATTGAGGGGCATCTGTTCAGGAATGATCTCTTCGCCGGGCGCTTCCTTATCGGAGTAGACGATAATTTCGTCCAGGGGCCGGATCTTATAATTGGGCTGTACTGGTTTGTTATTGACGAGGACCATGCCGGCCTCGAGTGCCTGCTGGATCTTGTTACGGGATGCGTTCTCGATACGCTGGACCAGGAATTTATCGATGCGCAATGGCGCTTGCCCCTTGTCAACTTTCAGGTTCAGCCGTTCATAGAACTCTTCTGATCCATCGTCGGGCGCGCTTTCGTCCGGTGAATTGTCCTGGTGCTGTCCTCTCTGCATAATCGATGTTTGTGCAAAGTTACTGTACCTTTGTGACAAAACGGACCTAACCGAGCGAAAGCGAAGTTCATCCGTTGGCCGCGGGATCCGGGAGAAGAGGGGATGGTTGCGGGCAAAACCGGGGAGGCATTAAATATGCAAAAAGTTGTTTTTGAAGATTTAGGGCGAATGGACTACCAGGCAGCGTGGGATTACCAGGAGACCTTGCTGCGTGAAAATGTTCAGATCAAGGCAGCCGCCAGACAAAGGGCGGAGGAAGCAGCGGTCATAGCCACAGAAGGGCAGCCGGGTAATCGGACCGTGCCGGACACGACGCATCATTTGCTGTTTGTGGAGCATTCCCCGGTGTACACGCTGGGGAAGAGCGGACATCTGGAGAATATGCTGATCGGTGACGAGCGGATGCGGGAAAAAGGGGTGCAGGTTTTCAGAACAAACCGGGGCGGCGACATCACGTATCATGGGCCGGGGCAGCTGGTAGGTTATCCGATTCTTGACCTGGAAAAATTTTATACGGATATCGGGCGATATCTCCGTGAGCTGGAAGAGGTGACCATCCTGGTGCTGGATGAATATGGCATTACGGGCGGGCGTTCAGCTGGTGAGACGGGTGTATGGATCGAACCGGGCATCAAGGGGCGGGAGCGGAAGATCTGCGCACTTGGCGTTCGTTGCAGCCGCTGGATAACGATGCATGGATTTGCGTTGAATGTCAATACTGATCTGGCCTGGTTTGGGGATATCATTCCCTGCGGCATTCAAAATAAGCAGGTCACTTCGCTGGAGAAGGAATTAGGCAGGGCCGTCGACATGGAGGAAGTGAAAGCCAAATGGCTTCGGCGGTTCAGCGAAGTCTTCGGGGTTCAACTCATTGCGGAATAGTCCTGGTGGAATGGCAGGCCGGCTGACTTTAAAACTCCTTCGGAATAAAGAATTTATTTTTTTCCTTCAATAGCGTTCCGTCATACAATTCGAACCGGAACCATCCGGCATGCTGGAAATTGGTCTTGTCCAGAATGAGAAGAGGATCTTTGATCTCGGCCAGCTCGAACAGCAATTTGTTGGTTTCATCGAAGAATCTGATAGCATAATGTCTTTTACCTGCATCCGGCAGGGCCACATGAATATTACCGTATTTTCCCGCAAACACATAAGCCGACACCTTGTATACTTCTATGGGGACAAAAGGTTTGATGAGAAGGGTATCGTCATCGATAAAGACGATGGTGTCCTTCGTGTATTTAAGGAGGGAATCCCGATAAGTGAGAATCTGTCTGCCGGACACGCTGCCAAGCAGGCTGTCTCCCCTGCGGATGAAGATCGTGGCGGAGATCGGGATGTCTTCCATTTGAGGTGTGCCGTGAATCGATGACGGGCTCTTGATGGCGGTAGGCCGGCGGTCCCGGGCAGGGTCGACAAAGAGGATGCGTGGATTGGCCATTTTTGAGGGAGTAAAGTTGGACTGATCCTCATTGTCTTTCTCTTGTCCTTTGTCTTTGTCTTGCTCTTTGTCTTTGTCGGCGACATCGCTCTCGGCAGTATTCGATCTGGGGCGCTGCGAAGGAGTGAACACGTATTTGCCGGCTTCGAGGACGATAAAGAGCCGGTAGTAAAAATTAGGATGGGGGGCTTTGTTGTCGACCACTCCATTGGCAGGGAGGGTGGGATCCGGTACTGTCAGCAGCGTGGTGAAATTCTTCAGACTGTCGGTTGAACGCTGGATGCTGATCTGGTTGATGATGGGATAATTGTTACGCCAACTGATGAGAATCTTTCCCGGTCCCCGGGCAGTAGCGGAGAAATGTGGCAGGGTGTCCTGCGCGCGGAGGATAGCTGAAAAAAAAAGGGAAATAAACAGGAGACCGGCGATTCTTTGCATCATCTGGATAACGAAGCTAGTAAAAAGTTGTTTTAGAGCTAACCAAATTCCGGGCCTAAAAATCCAATATCCCCGGTGCGAGGGATAAATTGCCTTGTAATCCACCGCTATGGATAACTAATAGTCGGGAATGGGTGGGAAAAAGATCCTGGCGGATACTATCCCACAGCGCAAAGAATAATTTCCCGGTATAGACGATGTCCGAGGGAACGCCTGTCTCCCGGTACCAGCGATTGATAAAATCCAGCAGTTCCGGTGGATGGCGGGCATAGCCGCCGAAATGATAACCGGGAAGAAGACGGGCGCGGTTGATTTGTTCCGGAGTCAGCCAACCCGCGGGATCGGGTGTCGACAAAGCTGTGGGATAGATGGCGGAGATCTCGTTCATGCCTTTGAGTACCGGTACGCCGATAATGGATTGATGGGGTTGAGATGCCCGGATCAGACCAAGCAAGGTGGTGCCGGTGCCGACGGCACAAAGGATGTGGGTATATTGACCGGAGTCGGTTGTCCGTAAGATGTTTTCACTGCCTTTGATCCCGATGAGTCCTGCGCCTCCTTCCGGAATAATATATGCGTCGGGGAAGCGATCGGTCAGCTGCCGGAGAAAGTCAGGCGTTTCTTTTTTTGCATATTCGCCGCGTGGGATGAATTCCAGCTGCATGCCATAGTCGGCAGCAGCCGTCAATGTTGCGGACAGCACGGGTGGTCTTTCCCCCCGGACGATGCCCACAGCCGACAGGCCGTGCTGGCGGGCCGCACAGGCAGCGGCGATGAGATGATTAGACCATGCGCCGCCGAAAGTGATCACGGTATGGCCTGGCGATTGCAGGGCTTCCTGCAGGTATCCCTTTAATTTGAACCATTTATTACCTGAGATGACAGGGTGCAGCCTATCTAGACGCAGGACATCGGCGCTGACATTTTTTTCGGCCAGTCCCGACCATTCGAGAGGCTCCGGAAAAAGGGGCTGTAGAGGTCCCGGGAGGGACAATCCCTGCGGTTCCGGAAGAAATGGAATATTCATCGTATTGCTTTATTTTCGTGTCCTAAAATTAAAATTACGATAATGCAACCAACCCTTTTGATCCTGGCAGCCGGTATGGCTTCCCGATATGGGAGTATGAAACAGATACAAGGCTTCGGACCCAGTGGCGAGACTATTATGGACTATTCGATCTATGACGCCATCCGTGCGGGTTTTAAAAAGGTTGTATTCATCATCCGCAAGGATTTTGCCGATGATTTCAAGCATATTTTCGAGCCTAAATTAAAGGGTAGGATAGCCATCGACTATGTCTTCCAGGACCTGCATTCTTTTACGGGCAATTACCCTGTCCCTGCCGACCGGACAAAACCCTGGGGAACGGCGCATGCCGTCCTTTGTGCGAAAGATGCCATCAAGGAGCCATTTGCGGTCATCAATGCGGACGATTTTTATGGTCGGGATGCTTTTGAAAAGGCATATGCCTTTTTGACCAGTGAGGTGAGTCCGAAATTGTATACTATTATCGGTTATGAACTGGCCAAGACATTGTCGGACAACGGGACTGTTAGCCGTGGTGTCTGTCAGGTAGATGCTGCAGGCAATCTGGTGTCTATTGCCGAAAGGACGAAGATCTACCAGGATGGCGATAAGATAACCTATGAGGAAGGCGATAAAAAGTTCGAGGTGCTTTTCGATTCAAAAGTATCCATGAATTTCTGGGGTTTCGATCCTTCTGTTTTTGCTTATACGGAAAAGATATTCAGCGAATTCCTGCAGGAACAGGGTACCAATCTCAAGGCTGAATTTTTTATTCCGATCATCGGGGACAAGCTGATTCGTGATGGAAAGGGGAATATAAAGGTCATCCCTACGTCATCCCAATGGTTTGGCGTGACCTATAAAGAGGATGCCCCCGGAGTGCAGGCCAGCCTGAATGCGCTGATTGCGAAGGGAGAATACCCCTCGAATCTCTGGAAATAGAAAAAGCTTAATTACTCTTGACGATAAAGATATAATCTTCGAGCCGTTTGATCTGGAGCTTGCGGGGCAATCCCTGGATAAACGTATTGACGGGTATCTTGAGATGGCTGAGCGTGCTGTCGGATGTCTGCAGGGCGCTGTCCGTCTTCATGGCGTCGAGGGCCTGAAGGATATTCTTAGACCGGACGGCGAAGACCATGCCCTGCGCATTTTGCTGGCTGGAACTTACCATGCCGACAACCTCGCCGTCATTGTTGAGTACCGGAGTACCGCTGTTACCGGGGTTGGCGGCGATGGTCAACTGGAAGGTTGTGGTATCACCCTGAAAGCCTGTTTCGGCGCTCAGATAACCTTTGCCATAGACGATCTCGGGACGCGGGTAGCCAAGGGTGAAGACGTCATCGCCGAGTTCGGCGTTTGATTTGCTGATGCCATAAGGCAGGGAGCCGAAGGCGTGATAGGTCGTGTCTTCGATCTTCAGGAGCGCCAGATCTGCCTGGCGATCGAGTTCGATGATCCGGGCGTGGTATACACCCAAGGTATTCTGCACCTCAACCTGGGTAGCATTCTTGACGACATGGGCATTGGTGATCAGATAGCCCTTACCGTCGACAAGGAAACCTGTACCACCGCGGTTAAAGGCGGACGGCGTTGTTTCGACGGAATTGACCTTATTGGCAACGTTATTCAACTTGGATTCCTGGTAGTCTATACGGCGGGATAACATTTCGAGCTTTTCCTTGCTGACCTTGGGAGAGAGCAGGGAAATAAGGCTGCTGATAAAAAGGGCAGTGACGCCAGCGATCGAGGCGGCGACGAAGACGGTACGTTTGTATTTCTTCCAAAGGACCACTACAATGGCGGGGCGTTGTTCGTCAATACCGCCTTCCCGGACAAGTTGCTCGTGGATCGATTTCAGCTGGTTCTTCAGCTGTTGGGTCTCACCATATTGCTTAAACTTATCCATGAATAAGGTATGTTCGACCACCATCTGGTCGACATCCGGGTTGGTTTTCCGGACATGCTCGAAGAACAGCTTTTCTTCGGGGAGCATTTCCCCGTTGATATATCGTTCGACGGCTTCTAAAAGGGCATTGTCTTGCATCACACTCACTTTTTGTTCTGACTAAATATTTTTTTCAACCGCATCAGGCACTTATACTTCTGGTTCTTCGCATTATCGGCATTGGTATAACCAAAATCCGTTGCTATGTCGACCATGCTTTTCGTTTCGAGATAATAAGCCATCAGCAGGCTCCGGCAGGGTTCACCCAGGTTATTCAGGGATTGTTCCATCACCTGGAAGTCGAGGTTACGCTGCTCATGCCGTTCGAGTTCGTCTTCTACGGGCACCGTCTCCTGCAGTTCTTCAACATCGGCGGAGGTTGAATTCTTCTGCGATTGGCTCAGGCGTTTGAGCCAGAGGCGGCGGGATACGGAATAGAGGTAGGTTTTTAACTGACAATTGAGTTCAAAAGAACCAGATTTGACCTTTTGGTAAAGGACGATCATGGCCTCCTGAAAAATGTCTCTGGCGTCGTCCGGGTAGCCGCTGTTACTGAGAATCAATGCCTGAACCATGTTATAATGCTGTTTATAAATGGTTTCTATGGCCTTTCCGTCGTTACAAGCCAACCCTTCGAGTAATTTTTGTTCGGTCGTCCCGGTGCTCACGCTGATACGTTGTTTAATACCCAAATTAAAGATTCGTAACCCAAATGAAAGGTAAAAATTTCAAAAAACCCTGCGGGGCGACTCTAAAACCATGAAATACGCATAATAATAATAATAATATAAAAAACGTTGATTTTGGCGGGTTACTTTTTTTAAGCCGTGGTATTAACCACGGAACCATTCAATAAACGTAAAAAACAATCACAAATGAAAAAATTCTTGTTCGTAGCCGCTATCGCCGCTTTCGCCGCTTGTAACAACAGCGCCAGCACTGATGCAAAAACTGATTCTTCTGCAACCAAGATGGCTGACTCTTCCAAGGTGATGGCTGATTCTTCCAAGATGGCTGCTGATTCTTCTAAGGTTGCTGCTGATTCCAGCAAGATGGCTGCCGACACTACTAAGAAGAAATAACTTTTTTTTCATATGGCAAGCAATCGTTAGAGGCCGTCCTGCTCTCAGGGCGGCTTTTATCCAGACCGGATGTGCATGGCTTTGGCCAGGTGCTTCCGGTTTTTCTTTTAGTATTTCCGTGACGACGGGGGCTGGTGGCGAACGGTGGCGGTGTCTTCCAGTATTTATCGTCCTGATTTTCGGGTGCCGCCCGACTCCACATTGGGCAGCAGACTGGTGAGGAGTCCCAGCAGTGGCAAATAGGCGCATAGCCGGAAGACATGACCGATGCTGGTATGATCGGCCAATCTGCCTAAAACTGCCGCCCCGATCCCTCCCATTCCAAAGGCCAGGCCGAAGAAGAGGCCGGCGATCAATCCTACTTTCCCCGGCACCAGTTCCTGCGCGTAGACGAGGATGGCGCTGAAGGCTGAAGCGAGGACGACGCCAATGACAACGGATAGCACGCCCGTCCAGAAAAGGTTAGCGTACGGCAGTAGCAGGGTAAAGGGCGCTACGCCGAGTATCGATACCCAGATGACATATTTTCTGCCGATGCGGTCTCCAACGGGACCGCCGATCAACGTCCCTGCGGCTACGGCGAAGAGGAAGAGGAAGAGCAGCATCTGGGAGGTCTGGACGGAAACATGAAATTTATCGATGAGAAAGAAGGTGTAATAGCTGCTCATGCTGGCCATGTAGAAGTATTTCGAAAAAATGAGGACCAGCAGGATCAGCAGGGCGGCTGTCACGCGATAGCGGGAGACGGGGGTGCCTACGCCGGAGGCTTCGGCGCCCGAGGGTGAATGGGGGCGTTTGGATGGGCTGGTCCGCCGGACGAGGTTACGCCGGTACCAGGCCCCGGTGCGAAGCAGGACGAAGATGGCCAGCAGGGCGACGAGGCAGAACCATATAATGCGGGATTGGCCGTAAGGGGCAATGATCTGAGCGGCGAGTAGCGGGCCCAGTGCGGCGCCGGCATTACCACCCAGCTGGAAAATGGATTGGGCCATGCCCCGCCGGCCGCCAGACGCCAGGTAGGCGAGACGGGAAGCTTCGGGATGAAAGATGGAAGATCCGATACCCACCAGTGCAACGGCTATCAGCACAAGGGGATAACTATCCGCCCGGGATAATAAAGCCAGTCCCATCCCGCTGAAGCACATGCCTGCCGCCAGAGAATAGGGTTGCGGTTTCCGGTCAGTATAAAGTCCGACAAAAGGTTGCAGGAGGGAAGCTGTCAATTGGAAGCAGAAGGTGACCATGCCCAACTGGCTGAAGTCAAGGTGCAGTGATTTCTTCAGTAAGGGATAGGTACTGGGGATCAGCGACTGCATCGTGTCATTCATCAGATGGGAAAAGCTGATCGCGATAAGGATGGAGAACACCGTCGTTTGTACGGTTTTATCCGCAGCGACGGAAACGGTGGCAGGTTGTGAAGTCGTTGATAGTGACATGGCGAAAGCCGCGAAGATAAAACATTTTATTTTCTCACCCCGAGGCCGTATTCGTAATACATGGTATGGAAGATACCGGAAACATATACTTCTCCTTTTGACAACTCGGCATAGGCCTTGCGGATTTCGTCGATCGATTCAAACTTATGGACATAGGCGTCGATGCCGGCGGTTTCCATTTGTCCGATGATCAGTGGATCGTAGGAGCTGGAGTAGATCATGATGAGCGGCTGGCCGAATCTCTTTTTCAATTCCGAGACGGCCTGCTGCATATTTTTCGAAAAATTATCTTGTAGGGAATCGGTGATCACGAGGTCGAAGTTCGTGTTGGCAAAAGCCTTTGAAGAAAGTGCAGTGAAAATATTTTCGGAATAATCTACGGTAGCCGCAGGATTCAGGGAGCGAAAAACTTCCTGGAAGGCCAGAGGGATCAATGGCAGATCGTCAATGACGAGAATGCGATTGGGCGGCACGGCCGTTTGATTGGATACAGAGGGCATGGGTTAAACGGTATTACTTGATACGTAATAACAGGCGATAAGGGCCATGACTTACAAATATATAGAAATCAACTCTATTTTTGGTATTTCTTTCTCCCGATATTTGCCGTACAAGGCGGACCACCGAACTTCGTCGGAGCGTCGTTCCTAGCTCCGACTTGTTCCCAACTTTCGCCGAGGCTCAGTTGCGCCGGCCGAAGGCCCATCATTCACATTTCATACCGGGGGATGGGTTAATTTTCGGGTAACCCAATCCCCGGTAAAAAGAGATACATGCGGATAGCAATAAACGGAATGGGCCGGATAGGCAGACTGTTGGCCAGACGGCTGTTGGATTTGGATGGCATCGAACTCGTAGCGGTCAACGATATAATGGACTCCGATAACCTGGCTTACCTGTTGCGATATGACTCGGTATATGGCACCTGGCCTGATACTGTCATTCATAGTAAAGGCCGATTGTCAATAGGTAACCGGTCATTGGCTATTTTTCGCCAGGAAGACCCGGCTACGCTTCCCTGGGCGTCTTTAGGGGTAGATGTAGTATTAGAGTGTTCGGGGCGTTTTACCAGCAAGGAAGCCGCATCGGTCCATCTAACTGCCGGCGCCGGGAAGGTGTTGCTGTCTACTACCGGTTCCCCGGATATTCCTTTGCTGATCTATGGATTCAACCAGCAGTCCCTTGCTGCTGACAGCCAGATCATTTCACCCGGCGGCTGTATGACCAATTGTTCCATCCCGCTGCTGAGCCTGCTGCAGGGGATCGGTATTGAATCAGCGCAGGTGAATATCCTGCATTCCTATACCTCCCGGCAGGAGCTGGTAGATGCTCCGCACCGCCAATTCCGGCGGGGGCGCGCGGCGGCCGAGTCCATCATACCGGTGGAAATAGACCTTGCTTCTTCGCTGGAAAGGCTGCTGCCGGCGATAAAGGGCCGGATAGCCACTGTCTCGACCCGGGTGCCGGTGGCCAATGGGGCCATGGCTGATTTTACGGTACAGATGGAGACCGCCGTTTCCGTTGAGGACATCAATGCCTTATTCAGGAATGCCGCGCAACAGGAATATAAAGGTATCGTGGATTATAATGAAGAGGCCCTTGTATCGCTGGATATCAAGGGGAACACGCATTCCTGTGTCGTTGACGGCACGCTCACCTCGGTGGCCGGCAAGCTGGTCAAGCTGATCGCCTGGTTTGATAACGAATATGGATACACGAGCAGGATGATCGACTGGCTATATTACTCGAATAAAAAATAATAAAAATATGACACTCTCACTTTCAGGAAAGATAGCCCTTGTTACCGGCGGGAGCAAGGGCATCGGCTTTGCCGCTGCGCTATCCTTGTCGGAGGCCAGGGCCAAAGTGGCGATCTGCAGTCGCAACCTTGAGGAATTACGACAGGCGGCAGCCGATATAGAGGCCAGGACAGGTCACCGGGTGTTGGCGGTTCAGGCCGATGTCTCTTCGCAGGCCGATGTCGACCGGCTCGTGGCAGAGGTAGAGGCCGGGCTCGGAGGGATCGATATCCTTGTCAACAATGCAGGGGGCGTGGGCCAGATAGGTCCCTTTGAAGAGATACCTACGGATATATATACATCTTTATATGAAGCGAATGTCGTGTCAATGGTTCGGCTGGTGAAAGCGGTACTACCGGTGATGAAGGCTAAGAAATGGGGGCGGATCATCAATATTTCTTCGGAGAATGGCTTGCAGCCTGATCCGGACATGACGCCTTATAATCTGACCAAGGCTGCCATTATCAATTTCAGCAAGAGCCTGTCGAGGTCGGTGGGCAGCTATAATATCCTGGTCAATACCGTATCGCCGGCCTTTATCATGACACCGCTGGTCAAAGACATGCTCGAGGGCATAGCGGCCCGGCAGCATACTTCGCTACAAGAGACGACACAGCAGTTCCTTGCGCAGAAGAGACCGGGTATTGAACTGAAAAGGGCAGGTACGATAGAAGAGGTTGGCGCAGCGATTGCCTTTCTCGCTTCCGATGCCGCCTCATTTATCACTGGAACCAATCTGCGGGTTGACGGCGGATCGGTAACATCCATTTAAAACATTCCGTATGATCCGCACTTCCCGTCGCCTGGCTTCTATCGATGCCTTTCGCGCCATCACTATGCTGTTGATGATCTTCGTCAATGACCTGGCACTCGTGGAGAAGGTGCCGAAGTGGCTGGAGCATGCCGGAGATGGTGAAGACCGCCTGGGGTTGGCGGACACTGTCTTTCCGGCCTTTCTTTTCATTGTAGGTCTGTCGATCCCCTTTGCGATCCGGGGATTAGAGTCGAAGGGGATGTCCAAAAGCGGGATCCTGGGAAATATCCTTTCCCGATCATTTGCCTTGCTGGTGATGGGTATTTATGCTGTCAACTACGAGGAGTATACGACGGGGCCGGCGGTCATCGGTCAATACGCCTGGTTGCTGCTGGCAGTAATAGGCTTTTTTCTTATTTGGCTGAACTATCCTCCCGAGTGGTCCGGGGTGCGGAAGCGGGCGCTGCAGGTAGCCGGTATTTTATTGTTGGTGGTCCTGGCCATCATTTATAAAGGCGGTTCACCGGCTAAGCCTCACTGGATGGAGACGTTCTGGTATGGTATCCTGGGGCTGATCGGCTGGGCATATCTGTGTTGTGCGCTGCTATACCTGTACATCCGTGACAGGCTGGCTGTGTTGGGGATTTGTTTTCTCTTTTTCCTCGGGCTATCGATTGCCGCCAATTATCATGGCTGGCTGGGGAAGGTCCTGCCGGATCATGAATGGATGTGGTTCATGGACAGTGGTGGTCTGCCGGCCTTTACCATGGCGGGTGTTATGGTGGGTATCTTCTACAACCGGTGGACCGAACAGGGCAAGGCGCAGCAAAGCCTGGTGCGGATGTGGATGATAGCGCCGGTGCTGGTGGTAGCGGGATTTTTAGTGCGGCCATGGGGCGGCATTGCCAAATTAGGTGATACGCCATCCTGGATATTGATCTGCACGGGGATCAGCGTTGCTGCTTTTGCGTTGCTTGCCTATGTGGTCGATCTGAAGGGGAGAGATAAATGGTATGCGATCATCCGGCCGGCCGGCACGAGTACGCTGACCTGTTACCTGCTAAGCTATATGCATTATTGTATCTTCAAGATGCTGCCTCCGGGCCTTCGGTTGCCGGAGGTATTGCGTAGCGGTGACATCGGGTTGATCAAATCGGCGGTGTTTGCCTTTTTGATCGTCTGGCTGACGGGGTTGCTGGAGAAGGGAAAGATACGGTTGTCGGTATAGGGTGAAATTTCTAAGTAGTTAAGTTCAGCCAACTGCTTTGTATGCATTGTATCCGCTTTTCAAGAAGGATATAGATATATTTGTTTCAAATATCCCTGTTCAGTTGGAGTCATTTGCAATCCATTTATCTTATTTAAGTGTATCATATAACAGGTATAGATTAAGGACCAGGATAATTGCTGCAACTACCCAGGCTATAATTTTTGTACCCCGGCTGTTTGCAAAACTTCCCATCTTATGGCGGTCATTGGTGAATAAAATGAGCGGAATGACAGCAAAACTTAATTGCATGGAAAGAATCACCTGGCTCAACAACAAAAGATTCGCAATCCCTCTTTCACCATACATAATCGTCACTATAAACGCTGGTATAATTGCGATGGCTCTTGTTATCAATCTCCTTAGCCAGGGTTTTAACCGAATGTGCAGAAAACCTTCCATGACGATCTGACCGGCTAGTGTTCCGGTTAATGTGGAATTTTGGCCTGATGCAAGCAATGCAATGGCAAATAAAGTACTGGCCATCGTAGCACCCAGCAGGGGAGCCAGCAGTTTATGTGCTTCCATAATATCCGATACTCCCTGGTGCCCAGTTTTGTGGAATGTGGCACCTGCCAATATGAGAATGGCAGCATTGATAAAAAAAGCAAATGTTAGGGCGACTGTGCTATCTATGGCAGCAAATTTTATAGCCATTTTTTTGCCCGTTTCGTTGCGTTCATAGTTGCGCGTCTGTACGATGCTTGAATGCAGGTATAGATTATGAGGCATCACTGTGGCACCTAATATTGAAATGGCTATGTATAGCATAGAAGGATTAAACACAATTTGCTGCCTCGGAATCAGGCCGCTTAGAATCGGGACAAGATCAGGATGAGAGGCCAGGATTTCATACGTGAAACAGCCAAGGATTACAAAAATGAGAGAAGCCACTATACTTTCTATTAAACGAAAACCTTTATACTGAAAAAATAAGACAACCAATACGTCCAGCGCCGTAATCGCTACTCCCACAGCCAGGGGAATATGAAACAATAGATTCAAAGCTAAAGCTGACCCAATGACTTCAGCAAGGTCGCAGGCTGCGATCGCTATTTCACACAGCACCCATAAACAAAAGCTCACTGCCGGGCTGTAATGATCCCGGCAAGCCTGAGCAA
This sequence comes from Puia dinghuensis, assembly GCA_026225275.1. GTDB lineage: Bacteria > Bacteroidota > Bacteroidia > Chitinophagales > Chitinophagaceae > Puia > Puia dinghuensis_B. Next base: position 15,371 of record JAMFSL010000076.1, on the reverse strand, counting down.
GATCCCTTTCCGTGGCTATTCCCAATTTCAAGGCCAGGTATTGCAAAATGATCGCAAAAAAATTGGAAATAAGAATGACTGACAGTAAGGTATAACCAAACCTCGCGCCACCGGCAATATCTGTAGCCCAATTGCCTGGGTCCATATATCCCACCGCTACCATTAGGCCCGGCCCGGAAAAGGCAAGCAGTTTCTTCCAGAAACCTCCGTTTTTCGGAACGTGGATGGAGGAGAACACTTCAGGTAATGAATTGCTGACCTTTTCTTTACGCCATCCTTTTTGAGAAGCTGATTTTTTAATTTCGGTTGCTGTTTCCATTATTTTAGTCGTTTCAAACATAATCTATAGTCTATCTGCGATTGTATAATCAAAGTTCCCAATGAAGTCTTGCTCCGAAAATGGATACCGGGCCACGATCACGGTTGAATGCAGGGTTGGTATCGAACTGGTAATCGAGCGCGGCGTGAATGGTTCTCCAGATTTTAAAATCGTAGTAAGTTTCGACGACTCTCTCCGGGGCATAGTTCAAATTGCCATCGCCGTCCAGCATGTCTGTGCCGCCTGCCTTTAGAAATTCCTGGTTATCGCGCGAAGCACCGCTCACGATGTAGGCAAGGCCCCAGGTGTCGCCGGGCCTATGCCATGGCTCGCCTTTGACGCTTACACCCAGCGACGCCGTCCAATCCACATCGGTGAATGTCCACGTGTCGTAATGGCCCGGGGTCCAGCCCAGGCGCGAAAACAAGCCGACGTTCCTGACCACTTCCTGCTCCCAGTTCAGCCCGAAGCCATATTTGTGGTGGAAGGCGCGCGCGGAGTCCGGGATGGTCACTCCCGATCCCTGACCGACGATGTTTAGGTCAGGAGGGTTAGCCAGCAGCATGGCGGTTGCCAGTTTGTAGCTGGCAAAGTTGGCTTCGTCTAGCCAGGACAGAAACCGGATCGTACCGGGATGAGCGTTGACGATGTATCGGCGCTCGAATTCCGCTATCATTGCCCAGGCGCGGAAAAACGGGCCATAGGCTCCGCGCCGGGGCCACATGAGATATTGGTCGTCCCCGGTGAAGCCATTCTTGTCGCGGGGCATTTGGAAAAATCCATAGCGTAAAGTCCATTTTGGCTGATTTAGTTCCACGGCAACGCCAGTGGTGTATCCGACGGTATTCTGTCCGTAATCCCACGTGAGGTTGCCCATCATCGCCCAATTCATGAACTGTGCGTGCGGATCGTGCGCGTAGGTATTATCGTCGCAAATGTCCAGGGGGCTGAGCCGGCCGAGGGTGAAGGTCAGCCGCGAAATATCCTGTTTGCCCGCAAGCGTGAGGGGATCGTCGGGCAGTTCTTCCTGCTGACCGCCCAGGCCGATGGTTTGACGAATGAATAAATGCGCAAACGTATAGTTGGGATCCCTGGTGCCAGCTTTGTAGGCATCGCCATTGGGAAATGCTTCGATACCAAACGTCTGGCTCAGCCCGAAGCCTTGCCACATCAGAAAATCCATATGCGCCTCGGCGCCACGCCACAACCGCGTGCCGGCATACAGGTCCAACGTAACGGTTTCCTGAACCTCGCCCTTGCTGTTCAGGCTGTTCGGGCCTGAGTACTTGGCCGGAAACCCAGGATCGCCTTGCATAATATCGGTGTTCTGAACATGGAAATTCCATTGGTGGAACTGATCTGTAGCGGAATCTTGACACATTGCTGCATAGGGTAGCCAGGTGAAAAACGTAATGAGGACTATTTTTGGCGGCATTTTTCGGTATACTTATTTTATTTCCAAAACTACAATGTTAGATTCATCTAACAAAATGTTTTTCTTACTTATATCTTTATCATATAACGGATCAAACTTTTAGGTATTTTTGAAATATGATTTCCCTGACAGAAGAGAACTACCTGAAAGCCTTGTTCAATCTGGCGAATAATGCAGGCGAGGTGAACGTAAATGAATTATCCAAACAGTTGGATATCAAGATGCCGACCGTTACCAGCATGATGAAAAAGCTGGCGGAGAAAAAATTAGTCCATTATGAAAGTTATAAGCCCCTTCGATTGACAGAAAAAGGGAAAAAGGAAGCGGCCCTGGTCATCCGCAAGCACCGCCTGACCGAAATGTTCCTGGTGGACAAGATGGGATTCGGGTGGGAAGAGGTGCATGACATAGCCGAACAGGTGGAGCATGTCCGGTCGGCAGTATTTTTTGATAAATTAGACGAATTGCTGGGTTTTCCCAAGATAGATCCGCACGGTGCACCAATCCCCGACAAAAATGGGAAATTCGCCTGGATCGCCTACGATAAGCTTTCTGACTGCCATGCCGGTGAAACGGTGAAGGTTTCCGCTGTCATTCATACCTCTTCCGAGTTTCTGAAATTTCTGAATAACCGGGAGATCAGGCTAGGAACGAAAATTAAGATTAAGTCCGTCGAATCTTTTGACGGTTCAATGATCGTTAGCTATGATAACCGGCCCGCGGATACATTGACCCACACTGTTTGCGAAAGATTATTGGTAGAAAAAACGAAATGAATTAACGCTATGTGCCCAATTTAATGACACTGAGTCGCAATAAAAAAGGCCAGTGGCCTCATTACATATTATGTATTGTTGGGGTGAGTGACTTTTTATTCTCCTAAACAAAGCTCTTTTAAATAATCCATTCGCTCAGCTTAAAACGTTCATGGAATCCCCATGCCCGTTTTGCTGGCAAATTCTGAAAAGTAAAAGGGCCGCAGTAAATGCGACTCTTCTACCTGTTTGAATTTCAAGTGCCCGGAACAGGAATCGTAACATACTGATTTTTAATAGGAAATATTTTTTGTGTGCCATTTGTGTGTCCGAAAAAATGCCTGCGTACAGGTCACATTTTTCACGGCCATATTCCACAGGAATTGTGTATTTTTCGATAAACAAACCTGAACCGTGAATAGCCGCGAAAGAATTATCATTATTTTTTTGTCTGTTTCTATTTCTCTTTCTTGCTTTTTTGCATCAGGGCAGGACCCGCAACCTGTCAGAACCGATGCCGGCACCCCAGCGGACAGTATGGAGGCCGTCATCTTAAAGATAAGAAAGGAATATGCCCGGATTAAATCGGACAGTGCCAAATGCCGAATTGTTCACCAGGATGTATGGGGTGAGTCAACGGAAGGCGGTGAGATCGTTCGCTACTTTGAAGGCGAACAGCTAATTAAAGTGGTGTCCACTTTTTTCGGAGAGACAGGCAACAATGTTACCGAGTACTATTTTTCTGTCGGAAAATTGTTCTTTTGCTATCAACGACTTACGACGTATACTAAGCCCATGTCCGGCATTGCCCGTAAAGTCGTGGAGGACAGGTATTACCTGGACAACCTGAAATTGATCCGGTGGCTGAAAAGCAATGGAAAGATTGCCGATAAAACGCTCTACCTCGCAAAGCGGAAGGAGTTGATGGAGGAGTTAACGCGTTTACTCTCGCTAGAGCCTGAAGCTCCATAAGGCTGGATAGGTAAAATGTATGTAGTTTTATGGCGCGGCTTATTTCGCATATTGTACCTTTACGTTTCTCAATATTGGAATGTTTTAATAAATCCTTATACGCACTATGAAACTTGAACGGTACGAACTCAAAGCAGAAAAATCATTAATGGTTTTTGAATTCGTAAGCGAGGGGCCGAGAGGGGAAATTCCTAAATTGGTACAATTCGGAGAGACTAATTTAAAGGACTTTTACAATTTGGCCTTCGGCGATAAGGATTCAGCGACCGGAGAAATCAATGATTCTGTTGTTTCTAACAATAATGATAGTGATAAAGTCCTGGCTACAGTGGTTGCCACGGTATACGCTTTTACAGACAAACACCCTGAAGCCTGGGTCTACGCTACTGGCAGTACAAGGTCAAGAACCCGTTTATATAGAATGGGATTAACTAAATACCTGTCAGAGATAGGGGAGGATTTTGACCTCTACGGTCAAAAAGAGGGAGAATGGGAAAATTTTGAGAAAGGAGTAGAATACGAAGCATTTCTTGCTCAGAAAAAAAATGATTAAATTTGTAATTATGAAGGTAAAGGAATTAAATAAGAGCAAACTGCCTGTAGTCCGTATCGACAATTCCCTGGAAAAGTACAAGGATAAGGTTCTTTTCAAGGATAAATTGGATAAGGCTAATGAGATGCTGAAAACCACTGGGCTTCCCAAGCCCAAGAAACAACACGGTTAGACGTTTGCAATACTGGTATTCTCAAAGGGACCAGGTCCTTGGAATATCCGGAAGGGTAAATTTATTACACTTGAACTGCACAGCCCACATATTTTCTCAATTAAACCAGTAAAGGGGACCGGAATCGAACCTACAATAGTAAAACCCGCTACCAGAGCGGGTTTTAGCATTTTAGTGCCCGGAACAGGAATCGTAACTAGCTGATTTTTAATAAAGAATATTTTTTGTGTGCCATTTATGCGGGTCAATTTATTCCCCTGGCCCTTAAATATTTTAGCGCAACCTCCAATGCCGGATCTTGGTCACACGTGATACTTTTTACAGTCCTTTTTGCCAGTATATCGATCCGCACCCCGTGTTGTTGCGTGGGCGTCTTATCAGGATAATAAATGCCATACCCAGAATAAGTAATGCCCAGCTGGCCACCCATGGGAATGTATGAAACTGCACCGTCTGCGCCGGCGGTCTGGCTGCCGATGGTGATCGAGTGGGGGATAGTCTGTAAGGCCATTACCGAGTATTCGCCCTGACTCTGGCATCTTTCATCGGCGAGGATGATCACCTCGCCCGAATAGGGTTTGATGTTGACGTCGCCCAGTTTGGGTGATAGCTTCCAATTAAAAAAACCGGGATCGTCGGGCATGATGTAGGTTAAATAGTTGATAGGCGAAGGGCTAGGCAAAAACATACCGAAGATATTGTAAAAGGCATCGTTTTGCGTATAGTTGCGGGCATCAAAGATCACCGCTTTTTTGCTGCTGATCAGCGCCTTAATGCTGTCCAAATTCTTTTCCCAGATCTGCATGGTATAAATGTAAGCTATTGAATTGCCGATGGTTTTGTAGCCTGTCTGGTTAGCAGTGTAGTCGTTGATATACTGCCAGTTCCTGCTGGATTTAAGCATGGTTTCGACCCGAGTTGTTAACACTTTTGACCCACGTCTAAGGGTTACCTGCTGCAGGGTGTCTTGCGTACAAAGCAAGGTAATCTCCAGGTGTCTGTTCATCGATACCTGGTTGGAGGATGTGGTGTAGGGTTTGAATCTTTCCATTCGCTTTGATATGGGTTCGCCGTCGATGGCTTGAATGATATCGCCTTTTTGAATATTGGCTGCCCGACACACAGAATCGTTTCCTGTGCGGTTGATCAGGACCGTATCATTCAGGATCGAAATATAGACAGGCAGTGTGTATTTACCCCAAATCTCGTTCTCGTTCCTGCTGATCAACTGTGCGTGTCCATCGTGCAAAGCAACGGCTAACCGCAGCAATATTTTATGATACTCCAAGGTATCGGTGACGTACCTGACTTTCGGAATAAATTCCGGTAAAACCATGTTCCAATCCACCGCCGCAATAAACTTATAGGGATCGTAGTATTCAATGGCGTTCCAGAAACGCGCTAGAAACAGCAGGCGATATTCTACGGTCGGCCAGGTCATTTCCACGTATGGGTTCTCGCCGCCGTAATCGGTATAGTTATTATACTTTACAAAACGATTGTCACCCCGGTTCCGATGGGTATAAATAAACTGTAGGGATTTACGGGTTTGCTCATTTAATACGGACGAGTCCTGCAGCCAGCGCAGGTCGTGATTTTTCGCGAAAATATCAACTGACAAACTGGCCGTCCGCGGGTTATTAATCGGACCGGCGGCCGTAATAAGGGCAGACAATTCGGCATTGAGCTGTGCGCTGTTTGTTGTGGCGATCACTGGATCGATATGGGCGATGAAGACAGAGTCCCAATTGATAGTGCCGCTGGCGACATTTGGGTGATGGTATTTAAGAAACCCCCAAACCTCGGAATATACTGCTATCCGTGTGGTTTGGGTTTGGGCTGAAGCTTTTCCTATACCGCTTGTCAACAAAGCGGCTATAAGGAAAAGGATAAATTTGATACGAATCTTGCTCATGAAAAGGGGTTGGTTTTTTACAAAAATGCAGTGAGACGCGGCTTGTCTGAAATATCTTCGATGAACCTACGAAAAACCGGCTTGAACGCTGGTCGGGTCAAGTTTACCGTGCAGAAGCGGCAGTTCATCGAAAATCATGCTGGGTTGGTCCGTGAATAATGTAAATTGAACTATGGCGGTTTCATTCTCTGCGCTTAATTACAAAAAGAAGGGTCTGGTGGCCGAGATCGCTTACCTATTTGTTATAGGGATACTAAGTCCTTTTGGCGTAGGTCTGCAAACCTGGTCTGTTCATACCATCGCCTACACGCTTAGCTACGTGCTAATCAATATATTACAATTACCAGCTATTATTTTATTCTATCGTTGGTACCTGCCTGCCACGATTGGTAAAAAGCATTATCTCCTGTTTGGCGTCCTATTGCCGGTATACTTTCTGTTATATGGACTAAATGGACGGTTTGGGATATTAGCCGTGCTTAACATGCCTTTTATTCCGGAAGGCTATAAGCAGAACATCAGTGGGGCCCGGCCGCTGGATTTTACCCAGGGTTATTTCAATGAGTACATCGGCTATACCTGCCTTGTTTTATTGGCCGCCACATCTTTATATATAATCAAAATGCTTTTCGAACGGCAGGAAAGAGTAAATACCCTGGAGACTGAGAAATTGAAACTGGAGCTAAGCCAGCTGAAAGCGCAACTGCAACCGCATTTCTTTTTCAACACCATTAACAACATGTACGCCCTTAGTGTACAGCATTCGCCGCAGACGCCCAAAATGATCAATGATCTATCGGGAGTCATGCGCTATATTTTGTATGACGCTCGGAATGAGCGGGTATCCCTGCAGCAGGAGATCGATTTTATCAAAAGCTATATCAGCTTGGAAAATATTCGTCATAGCGAAGAGAATATCATCGAACTGGTTGTTCAGGGCAAAACAGAGAATATCAGCGTAGAGCCGCTGTTGTTCTTACCTTTTATTGAGAACACCTTCAAGCATGCTTTGCATGCCGACATGCCAGAGAAATGGGTCAAACTGGTTTTGACGGTTGATGAAGATGAGGTGGTTTTCCAGGCGACCAACCCTAGGATGCCGAAAGGCATGCGACTCGATAACCGCAGCGGAGGGATAGGCCTCAGCAATATCCGCAAACGTCTTGAGCTGCTTTACATGGGGCGGCATGAATTGGTGATACATGATGAAGCGCGTACATTTACGGTGATCTTAACCATCAGCCTGAAACATGATTAACTGTATCGTTGTGGACGATGAACCCTTAGCCAGGCATTTGATTGTGTCCTACATCAGCCAGGTACCGGGAATGCAATGCCTGGGTGAATACAAGGGCGCGGTAGAGGCTTTCGCCGCCTTGCACATGCATCCGGTGGACGTTATTTTTGTCGATATCGAGATGCCGGGCATTAACGGGTTGAATTTCATTCGCTCACTGAAGAAAACCCCCGCCGTGGTTTTTATAACCGCCTATGCGCAATATGCGGTCGACGCTTTTGAGATCGACGCAGTTGACTACCTGGTGAAACCGGTTACCATGGAGCGGTTTTTGAAAACCGTCCATAAGATCATCCCGACAAAGGACCAGCATACATCCGCGCAGCAACGCCCGGATATTTCCAGCATATTTTTAAAGGTCGACAGGCGCCTTGTGAGGATCGACCTTGACAGCATCATTTATGTAGAGGGTCTGGGCGATTATCTGAAAGTGCATTGTACAGAACAAACCCTTGTCGTTTACATGTCCCTTGGCAAACTTGAAGCGCTATTGCCCGGTCAGCTATTTATCCGGATCCACCGGTCTACCATCGTTAATAAGCAATTCATCCGATTTATTGAGGGCAATTTTATCCGGATAAATGAGACTGATCTCCCGATTGGGTTGACCTACCGGGATCGCCTGTTGAAGAGCCTGGGTAATGGCGAATAAAAAGGGTAAAGCCATGGGGAATCGTTTTAATTTGAGGTGCCGGAAGCGGCCACCCAGTTTTATTTTCCTGCTTATTCGCCACGGCTATCTTATCTCTATAGCTAAGCACTTGCGCAATTTTAGCCTGAGTCACTGATGCAAGCTGTAACTACTTTCGTGTCGCATGTCGGGTAAGACCCGCCTAATCCCAAGTCGGAAGATGGAGTATACGGCAAAAACTCTATGGGCGATCCTTATGGGTACCCTTTGTCTGTCAGAAGCGAATAAGGCAAATCGCCCTTGAAACCGGCCGATTTGCTTACCCCCCGCCCAGATGTAAAAACGTGGCACGCCCCGTTCTATCTGGTTAAAGACTGCCTTCAGTGTCGGCGTTGTAAAGCTGCCATCATTAGCTCCACAAGCTGCAAGAAATTCAGGAATTCAGAGTTTGGGTAAGGGACCGAAGCACCGGAGAGTAGGCTTGCTGCGGCGGCCCTCGGAGACATTCACTTGCGCGAATTGAGCCTAAGTCATGTAAAGAAAAGCGCCGTACTTTAGCCTTTGGAAATCAGGCCAACGATCAACAATGGCCCATTTATCTTATCATCGAAGTGCAAGAATCTGAGGAGGTATGTTATGATGAAGAACAATGAAATTGCCGTCATGCGAGCTGTGGCCCTTTGCTTCAAACCGTATTTAAAGCCCGAGGAAGCCATAATTTATTGCAACCTCGCCAGGACGAGGCTGGCGCTGAAATGCCAGGAATACGGGGTCTATAAGACCGCCAGTGGGTGCTACAAAAAAGAGGATCTTGATTTGATCCTCTCGGGTGGGTCCACTAAAATTGAAGAAGCAGCAAAGAAGATTAAGCTAGGAAGGTAAGGTCGCGATGGCTTTCACCGCGGAATCGATCTTATACCGCTGATAGGTCTTATGGACATACTTGGTTGTCGTATGTCCAAGTATTCCGGCTACCGTCGCAGCGTCCGTTCCGTTATCCTGCAAAAGGACAGAGATAGAATGCCGCAGACAATGCCAGGTAATATGCTTATCAATGCCGGCATCCTTTGCCCATTTCGTTGATACTTTGTTGGCGCCGTCCTGAGTAGGCAAATGAAAAACCCGGCCTTTTTTCCGGTCGCCGGCGATCTGTTTGGCAATGGGGTGGAGGGGTACTTCCAATGGGTTAGATGTTTTCTCCTGGGTGATGACGATGGTATTTTCTTTGACCTGGCTCCATTGCAATGGCGCTACATCACACCACCGGAAGCCGGTGTACAGGCAGAAGATCGCCGCCTTCTTAACTTCGTAATTCGAGCAGTGGGCCTTCATCAATAGCTTATATTCCGCCGCCGACAAGATGTCTTTTTTACCTGACGGTTTGGCTTTGGCTGCCACATCTTCTGCAGGATTGGTGCGAAAGTAGCCATCTTTGGTAGCAGCCCGGATCATTCGCTTAAAGCGCATGAAATAGTCGGCGGGCGTTTCGCCACTCAGATTATCCAACAGGTAATTCCTGAAACGCTCACATAAATTTTCAGTGATTTCATGGGGAGCGACACTATCCTTTCCTACAAAAAGCCTGAAGGCTGAAAGGCTGCAAAGCAGAGAACGGTTGCCTTTCCGGGCGTTCTTCTGAACAAATTCCTCGTAGTAGTCAAGGAAATTACTCATGATCTTATGCTGCAGGATGTATCCGGTGCCTGAAGCCTGCAGCTCCAGGATGGTCTGCGACTTTTTGGTTTCCAGGATAGCAAGTGCCTCCTTGTTGTGATTTCTCTCGATCGTTGTCTTGGGTTTCGTATGCGTGAAGATACCCGTAGCCACTCGCTGCCCGGTATCTTTTCCCCACTCCAATGTATAGTAGATTTTTATGCCCTCACGATTAGGCCTTTCCAATACTCTGCAATTCATACGCTACAATTTTTGAATGAAAAAAGTGTGTGCCAGAGAGTGTGCCAATTATGTGCCAAAATGAGCGGTAAAATGGGGTAGAAAGGGTGAAGAAAGTGACTGCCAAAAACGGTAAACCCCTGTATCTCAGTCTATTTCAAACTGATACAGGGGTTGTCGTGTGCCCGGAACAGGAATCGAACCTGCACTACCTTGCGATAACCAGATTTTGAGTATTATAAAATATACTTCGTTTAACGGGTAAAAGGCTAGTAGGCGCAAATAGTTGATCGACCATCGTTAGCAGGCCAGCCAGGTCGAAGTTTCGAAATATAGTTATAAGGAGAATTATATTCATACCGCTGCTGGCTGAAGGAGGGAAAGTTAGGCATTGCTTAAGCTACTCCGGTCGGCAGGGACCGTTTGTTTTATTTCAAAAATGCCAGCGTATCTCCGAACCCGCCTGTCTGCAGGCTGACATAATACAAGCCCTTCGCCAGTTGTGGCAGGACGATCGTCAACTGGCTACTGCCAGACCGAACGGAGGCGGTTGAGTGAAGCAGCAGACGCCCCTGGCTATCCGTGATGCCTATCTGCGTCGTGGCGGCAGCGGAGAGATTGACCAGCAACTCAAGTTGGTTACCCCTGACCGGATTATAAATTATCCGCATGCCGGTTTGGCCCTCTATTTTGACCGACCTGACCGTGCTCAGCTGCGCGCTTCCGTCTTTGTTCACCATGTTGATGCGATAGTAGTAGACGCCTGGTGAAAGGGTTTCCCGATAAGCGTAGGAGAGATTGCCAGCCGCGCTGCCGATATCCGATGTGGCGGCTACGTTGCCTGTCCGGGCGAAATTGATCCCGTCTGCGGAGCGTTGTATTTCATAGTCGTCGATATCGGGTTGGTTATTTACCGTCCATTGGAGGAGAGCGGTATTTTGTTGGGCAATGGCGGTGAAGTTTTCCAGCGTCGTGCTGAGGACGATACCCGAAGAGGGCTTGGTAATGATAGTGAAGACGATGTTGTTGCTGAGAGTTACCGCGTTGAAATTCACTTTTGTACCTGCCAGCGAAGAAGCGTCCACAAAGCTTTGGGTACCGGTAGTAAAATCACCGTCCCCGTCATTGTCGATCATCAACCAATAATTCGTAGCAGTTGTTCCCCCTGCCAGGGCCAGTCCTGTGAGGTCGAAGCTGAGCGCTACCGCGCCTACGGTGCCGGTGTTCTGGACCTGCCAGGTGCGGATCACCCGTTCGGACCCTATGGCGACAGCCGGGCCGTTGGCGGCCGTGACCATTTCCTGCCCCAGTGAAGCAGAATCCGTGCCGATCATCAGGAACTGCTGATTGGAGAGGCTTGCGGCTGTCAGCACCAGGTTGCCCAGTCCGCTGAGACCTGCGCCGGTACCGCTGCCTGAGTTCATGCTGTTGGAGGTCGTCTGGGTCAGGGCAGATCCCTGGTCGGCTCCGATGCCGAAGATGTTGTGCTGATAGAGGACGTTACCGTTCCAGAATATGGCATCAGCAGAAGAAGTGTAATTGACAGGGCTGGCAATATTGCCCAGGGTCAGACCGTATTTCAGCGCCAGGTAGGATTCTACCTTATTACGGCCCGTGGCATTGTTGGCGCTGTAGACGATGATCTCTGCAATATTGCCGATCATCGGTGCGTCGTCCGTCGACCGGTCCCCGATCTGGGGAATACCGGTCATGACCGTGGCCCGCTTTGTAAATCCGCCAAACAACGTGTCGATGGCTGCGTTGAGGCCGTTCCTGTCGAACACGTTGCCAACGCCACTGGAGGTATATTCGCTGACCTGACCGGAGGGCGGGGAAGTGGTGTATACAAAGCCGATGGAATCCACGCCCATACCGGAGTAAAGAAAGTCGCCGGGTGTCGATTCTACCCCCGCCCGAAAGTAATAACGGGAAGCATCATCCGGGGCTGTGCCGCTGGTGGTAGGAGAAACTACCGTTCCCCTTTCTATTGTAGTAGCCCCCGTCCAGCTGGCAACCGTAGTGGCTTCCGCCCAGGTGATCGACTTGTTGCCCACCAGTTTGCCCGAGCCGTTGAACTCCACCACGGGATGAAAATTGATCATGTTGGCGGCCGTCGTCATACCCGAGCCGGATTTTGTAAAGGTGTTGGTGCGTGTTTGATCGGGCCAGGAAGTGAGGGTTCCACCGGCCGTCGGCAGGGCCGCGTCGGCTTTTACCCAAAGGCTGAGATTGGTGCTGACGCCGCCCGGGCTTTGGGCGAGCAGGACCGGTGTATGGGCCATCAGCCCAAGCAGGGCAACGGTATGGATTAGAATACACGTGTGGGGTCGGGTCAGGGTTCGAGGTTTCATGGATAAAGGGTTGGACTGATAAAAATAGAATAGCTTTTAATGTACTGCAACTCTGTGCTGGTGAATGTTTGCCGGTTAAGAGTTAATGACTATCAGTAACATCAATGTAAATGTGGGGTTGACACGAATCGGGTCCGGAAATATTGCAAGTATCTTCCGATAAAAATAGCTTTGCGTGCGACCTATTCCCGGTCGCCCCTAAAACAAATCCGTATGAAAACCCTATTCTTCCCGCTGATCTTTGGCGCGATGCGTCAGGTTTATCTCTCGTTCCTCTTCTTAGTGGTATCCTCCATGGCTGTACGAGCCACAGTCTGGTATGTCACACCGGCGGGCGCGGGTACATTAGGCGGCAGCAGTTGGGCCAATGCGGCGAACGCCACGAAATTAGTGACTATTATTGCGGGTGCGACATCGGGGGACCAGGTATGGGTGGCGGGAAGCACTGCGGGTGCAATCTATCTTCCCACGACAACAACTACGCGAACGATTCCTTTTACGATGAAGAGCGGGGTATCGGTCTATGGCGGGTTTGCAGGAACCGAGACGGCATTGGGGCAGCAGAATCCGTCCAGGTACATTACTATTTTATCCGGCAATATCAGCGGAACAGTTGCGGGTGAATCCTACAATGTGGTCGTGTCTTCTGGCAATACCGGCACTACGCTGCTGAATGGGTTTACTATCGAGGACGGAAATGCCAATGGCAACAACCAGGATGCCGAGGGAGGGGGGATCTATAATTCGGGTACTACGATCACTTACTCGCGTTGCATCATTAAAAACAATACGACGACCGGTGATGGCGGCGGTGCGTATATGAACAACAACGGAACGGTGACCTTCGACACCTGCGCCTTTACGGCTAATTCGACCACTGCGACGTTCTCCACGCAGAATGGGGGAGGTGGGATGTATTGTGCAGGTGGCACGGCCATATTTGTCGGCTGTACCTTTTCCGGCAATACTTCTACGTCCGAGGGTGGCGGAATGTATTCCACGCAGACGATAGCTACATTGACTAATTGCACGTTCACCCACAATTCCACTTCCAATGATGGCGGGGGGCTGTATATCTATAATAGTGGCACTTATGTGTTCACGGGATGCGCTTTTGATACTTGTACGGCCACCGGTAATGGCGGCGGGGTGGCATTGAATTCGATTTCCAACGTGCCTTTCCATTACTGCAGCTTTACTGGAAATGTGTCCAACGCGACTGTGGCGGACGAAGGCGGCGGCGGGTTCTATGCCAACAGCGGCGGCAATGATACGATAGCCAATTGTACTTTTATGTATAATTATGCGAGCTCGTATGGCGGTGGTTTTGAAAGCAATGGCATGAACGGGATCATTATGCGTTATACTACCTTTACACAGAATAACGCGGCAGTATATGGCGGGGCCTTTGGCTGTTCTCAGGGGAATACCTTCCTGGTCAGCAATTGCCATTTTTCCAGTAATGCTGCGCCTGCCGGCGGCGGGATCTACGTCGATGGCGGGAGTCAGACCTTTTCGTATGACACGGTGTCGAATAATACGGCAACTGCCAGCAGCGGTGTGGGTGGTGGTGGTCTTCTTGAAGACCCCAGCGGAGCCAATTCCACTATTTCACACTGCTGGTTCATAGGAAATGTGACCAGTGGATCGAATGGCGCGGCTATCTATGACAATTCCGCGGCCACTGACAGCAATACGGTCTTTCAGGCTAACATTGCCGAAGGGACAGGGGCAGACGGCGGGGCCATTTATCATTTTTCGCAAACAGGAAATATTATCAACTGTGTTTTTGTGAATAATTCTGCCACCGGTTATGGCGGTGGCTATTATAATAATGCGACGAGTGAAACAGTCGAAAACTGTACGTTCTATGCCAATTCGGCGACTACTGCCGGCGCCGGTATTTACGATATTGCGGGTGGCGATCCTAAATACTACGGCAATATCACCTGGGGCAATACACCTGACGGATTTGCTGTGGGGGCAGGGAGTACCACTGGCTTTAAAGTGAGATACAACGATTTTCAGGTTGCGCTGACTTTTACAGGTGGTTCGATAGTCGGTAATATCAATACTGACCCCTTGTTTGTGAATACGGGCAATCTTGCGGGAGCGGATGGCAAGTGGGCTACGACGGATGACGGGCTGCACCTGCAAAATACGTCACCCGCCGCTAATTATGACGAAGGGAATTATCCTGCGGACGATATAGCAGACGTCGAACGGCCTTATGCCGGCAATATCTATGCGAATGTGGGGGCGTATGAAGGACCTTATACCGTGCTTGCCGTTTCGCTTTTGGACTTTACGGCGGTTATTGCGGGATCTCATACGGTTGATCTGAACTGGGATGTGAGCGAGGAGAACCAGGCGACGCAATTCCAGGTCCAACGGTCTGCCGGCGGAACGAATTTCTCCACGATCGGCACGATGAATGCGATGGCGGGCCAGACCTCTTATTCCTATGTGGATGGGAATGCTATCGGATCTGTCCTGTATTACCGGTTGCAACTCACTGATCTGGGTGGCGGACTGGAATACAGTGCGATAGTGGTGGTGTCGAATACCTCATCAGCGCAAATGTCGGTATGGCCGAGTGTCGGTGCACAGGCAATGAGGACGTTGTACATTCCTTCTACGGGGGCAGCGACGGTTGGCCTTTTGCTTTCGGATGTGTCGGGGCATGTGTTATGGCGAACGAATGCCGGGCTCGTCCAGGGAAATAATTACCTGTCGGTGGACCTTGGGAATGTGCCGACGGGCGAGTATTACTTGGTTGTGATAGAACAGAACGGATCGAAGACTGCGTTGACGCTGGAAAAATTATAATATTGTCAGGACCCGGCCTTCCAGCCGGAAGTTGATCTCTTCTGCCTGCAGCAGGCGCAAAACAGATGCGAGGGGAAGGCGACGCTGGACTTTACCCTTGAAGAGCCGGTCGGGAACTGCGCCTGCGTACTGGATATCCAGGTCATACCAGCGGCCGATCTGCCGCAGGACGACGGGCAGCGGGTCCTTGTCGAATTGGAAGAAGCCGTTCTTCCAGGCAACAGCCAACTCTACATTACCGGGCGCGAT
>JAMFSL010000075.1 GCA_026225275.1 Puia dinghuensis | reverse complement strand
TTGGTATTCTGTTATTGGTGGTGCTGATCTCCTGGGGGAAGGTCAATGCTTTCCTGGCCTTCCTGGTCGTATCTATTGTGACGGGGTTGTTGCTGGGCATTTCTTTCGGTACTATTACTCAATCAATCTATAAGGGCATCGGAGATACCCTGGGACAATTGTCTATCGTCATCTGCCTCGGCGCGATGCTGGGCAAGATTGTGGCGGAAAGTGGTGCGGCGCAGCGGATCGCCACCTATATGATGAATATATTCGGCGAGAAATATATCCAATGGGCGCTGATGGTGACGGGGTTGATTATCGGCATCCCTTTGTTCTATAACGTGGGTTTTGTGTTGATGGTGCCGTTGATCTTTTCGGTGGTCTATAAATACAAACTGCCGGCGATGTACATAGCGCTGCCGATGCTGGCCTCGCTGTCTGTCGATCATGGATTCCTGCCGCCGCACCCGGCGCCGGCTGCGCTGGTGGGACAGTTCCACGCCAATATGGGCAAGACCTTACTGTATGGGATGATGATTGCCATTCCCGCCGTCATTCTGGCCGGGGTGGTTTATTCAAGGACTTTAAAAGGGATCGTTTCTACTCCCCTGGAAGGGCTGGTGGCGGCAGAGAAGCCGGAGGCACAACTACCGGGTATCGGCAATAGCCTGCTGACTGCGCTGCTGCCTGTCATTATGCTGATGCTGACCACGCTGCTGCCGTTGATTTCGCATGGTTCGCCGGCGTTAACACCAGTCCTGGCATTCGTCGGGGATCCGTCCATCATTTTAATAGTGGCTATAGCCTTTGCTACCTATACCCTGGGCATCCGTTGCGGGATGCCGATGAAGAAAATTATGCATATTTATGAGGCGGCAGTAAAGGATGTGGCTGTCATCTTACTGATTGTCGCTGGGGCGGGGGCGTTGAAGGAGGTTTTTACGGATAGTGGTGTCAGCAAGGAGATTGCCTCTTACTTACAGGTCTGGCCTATCCATCCGCTGGTACTGGGCTGGTTGATGGCGGCCATTATCCGGGTCTGTCTCGGATCGGCCACCGTAGCGGGGCTTACTGCGGCGGGGCTTATCCTGCCGGTGATGAATCGGCTGCATGTCGACCCCAATCTGATGGTGTTGTCCGTCGGGGCCGGCAGCCTGATGTTCTCCCATGTCAATGACAGTGGGTTCTGGATGTTCAAGGAATACTTCAATCTGTCGATAAAAGATACCATCAGGTCATGGTCCGTTATGGAGACGATTGTATCGGTAGTAGGGCTGGCCGGGGTGCTTTTGTTGAATCTTTTGGTCGGGTAATATTATATATTTTTATATATTGCAAGTCATTAACTGTCAATATGACCTGCTTCTGCCCTGGAACTCCTCTACAACCACTATGGTGGGATGTTATTTAGTTATATCTTGCAATTCGTTCCGGACGGGACCCATGGCCGGAAGAATCTGGGATGACCATCGTGAATATAGAGTTGTATATACAAAGCGGAATCGTAGAAAGTTATGTTCTTGGCCTGGCGACCCCTGCCGAAGTGCAAGAATTCGAGCAGTTATTGCCGCATTTTCCCGAATTGAAGGATGCCTTATCGGACTTCGAATATCAGCTGGAGCTATTTGCTATCGACAATGAAGTGCCGCCGCCACCGGGGAGTCGGGAAAGGATTGAAGCCCGTCTTCGGGAAATGCCGGCTGTCCGGCGTCCTGTTCATGAGGAGAGACGGTACAAGCGGGGTTCCACCGGGGAATATATTCGGGTGGATGCGACCTCCGATCAGATCAAGGTCCATAAGTACTGGCGTGTAGCGTTCATCACCATTTTTATCCTCTCGAAGATTCTGTTGGCGCTTGCCATTTATTATTTCATAGAGTACCGCCATGCGCAAAAGCAGATCATCAATATGGAGCAGCAAACGGGCAAAAAGACCAGTTGAATGATCATGGGAAGACCACCTGAACGACTGGTGGGACAAAATAAATTTTGGTCGTTCGGTTTTCGCGACTAATTTTGGGTCGCCTAAGAGGTTACAAGGCATTATTATCATGAGATTTAACGGACAACATCATCACCATCATTTTATCTTACCCGAATCTAATGACTTGGAGGTAGGCCGGTGATGTGTTGTTATGACATAAAACTTTTAAGGGCTTACCGGATGGTGAGCCCTCTTTTTTTAAACTATGTTGAACGTGAACAAACTTAAAATTGCTATTCAGAAATCGGGCCGACTGTCGGATGACTCGCTCAAGCTGCTGAAAGATTGTGGAATCGACTTGAAGAACGGTGTCAACAAGTTGAAGACGGAATCCGATAATTTTCCTGTCGAGGTCTACTTTCTGCGTGATGATGATATTCCGCAATATGTGGAGGATGCCGTAGCTGATATCGGTATCGTGGGGGAAAATGTTGTATATGAAAAGAACAAGAAAGTCGCCATTGTCGAACAGCTGGGTTTCGGAAAGTGCCGGCTATCGGTTGCTGTCGGGCGGGGCGATAATTATGATGACGTCAGTTATCTGAGGGGCAAAAAGATCGCGACGACTTATCCTTTATTAGTGCGGCAGTTCCTGGACAAGAATAAGGTGGAGGCTGAGATCCATGAAATCAGCGGCAGCGTCGAGATCGCTCCTGGTATTGGGCTGGCGGATGCCATTGTGGACCTGGTCAGCAGTGGCAGCACGCTTTTCATGAACGGGTTGAAGGAGGTCGAGACGGTATTGAAATCGCAGGCGGTGATCATCCGTAACGAGCAGTTGGGTACGGATCAGCAGATGTTGCTGGATAGGCTGTTGTTCAGGATCCGGTCAGTCAAACGGGCCCGGAACAATAAATATATCCTGTTGAATGCCCCGAATGAAAAGCTGGAGGAGATCATCCGATTGTTGCCAGGCATGAAGAGTCCTACGGTGCTGCCTTTGGCTGAACCCGGTTGGAGTAGTGTGCACAGCGTATTGAGTGAAAATGAGTTTTGGGATATTATCGAAGGGCTGACGGCGGCAGGTGCGCAGGGTATCCTGATCGTGCCGATCGAAAAGA
This sequence comes from Puia dinghuensis, assembly GCA_026225275.1. Lineage (GTDB taxonomy): Bacteria > Bacteroidota > Bacteroidia > Chitinophagales > Chitinophagaceae > Puia > Puia dinghuensis_B. The sequence goes on along the minus strand of JAMFSL010000075.1, from coordinate 10,330 downwards.
TGGTGATCTAACATGTGGCCAAAATATGAATATGCAAATTACAGATATCAGTAAAGTGGCGAGCCGTCCGCGGGAAGGGTGGGGGTTGACGCGACCGGTCATTGAAATACGATCGCTGGAGCAGACGGTCGGGGCTATCCTGGAGGAGGTCCGGAAGGGGGGAGACAAGGCGGTGCAAAAATTCAGTCTGGAATTTGACAAAGCCGATGCCTTTCCCTTTGAGCTGGACCGGGCGGCGATCGAAGCCGGGGCTGCGGGTGTCGGCGAAGAACTGAAAACGGCTATGCGGGAGGCTGCCGCGCATATTCATGCCTTTCACTGGTCTCAACTGCATGCAGAGCCTGCCGTTGAGACGATGCCGGGTGTACGATGCTGGCGTAAGCCGGTGGCTATTGAAAGAGTGGGACTATACATACCTGGCGGAACCGCGCCCTTATTTTCGACGTTATTGATGCTGGCGATCCCGGCGACTATTGCCGGTTGCAGGGAGATCATCCTCTGTTCGCCCCCGGACAGGAAGGGTGGTCTGCACCCGGCCATTCTGTATGCGGCGCAGCTGGTAGGGGTAACGCGGATCTTTCGGGTGGGAGGAGTGCAGGCGATTGCGGCGATGGCCTATGGAACGGAATCTGTTCCGCGGGTTGATAAAATATTTGGTCCCGGCAATCAGTACGTGACCTGTGCCAAGCAGCTGGTGCAACGCGGGGGTGTAGCGATCGATATGCCTGCAGGGCCTAGTGAAGTAGCTGTCTATGCGGACGAGACGTCCCATCCTGCTTATGTGGCGGCTGACCTGCTGTCACAGGCCGAGCATGGTGCGGACAGCCAGGTGGTGCTGGTGAGCACCTTTCCCGATGTTATCAACCGGGTGCTGGCAGCTGTCGACAGCCAGGTGGCACAGCTGCCGCGGGCAGAGATTGCCCGCAAGGCGTTGGCGAACAGCCGGGCCTTTATTGTGCGGGATGAGGAGCAGGCGATGGACCTGTTGAATGAATACGCCGCGGAGCATCTTATCCTGGCGTGCCGCGAACCAGAGCAGCTGGCATCGGCCGTCATCAATGCCGGATCTGTCTTTCTGGGGCATTACTCCCCCGAGAGTGTGGGAGACTATGCCAGCGGCACTAATCACGTGCTGCCTACCAATGGCTATGCAAAGGCGTACAGTGGGGTGAGTGTCGACAGTTTCGTTAAAAAAATCACTTTTCAACAGTTAACGCAGGAAGGTTTGGCCGGCATCGGGACGACCGTCATGCGGATGGCGGAGGCCGAGGGACTGGAGGCGCATGCGCGTGCGGTAGGGATCCGACTGGAAGGAAATAAAGTATAAAACATGTTTGATCTGCAAAGTCTTTTACGCGACAATATCCGTCAGCTGGTGCCTTATTCTTCGGCCCGCGACGATTTCAAAGGTGAGGCGCGGGTCTTTCTCGACGCCAATGAGAATAGTCTAGGATCGCCGCTGACCCGATGGTATAACCGTTATCCGGATCCTCATCAGTGGAAGGTGAAGGAGGCATTGGGCAAGGTGAAGGGAATAAAGCCGGAACATATTTTCCTTGGCAACGGTAGTGATGAATGTATCGATTTGTTGTACCGGGCTTTTTGTGTACCGGGTAAGGACAATGTCATCATCAATCCGCCGACTTATGGCATGTATGAGGTCAGTGCGCATATCAATGATGTAGAGGTGAGGCGGGCTGTGCTGCTGGATGATTTTCAGCTGGACCTGGTGCATCTCGAGCGATTAGTGGATGCCAACACCAAGATCATCTGGATCTGCTCTCCTAACAATCCTACGGCCAATTCCATCAACCGACAGGATATTGAAGTCGTCCTGAACAATTTTTCAGGGCTGGTGGTTATCGATGAGGCCTATATCAATTTCTCCCGGTACCGGTCGTTCATCCAGGAGCTGGCAGACTATCCCAATCTGGTGGTGCTGCAGACGATGAGCAAGGCATGGGGGCTGGCTGGACTCCGGCTGGGTATGGCTTTTGCGAGCGAAGGAATTATCGATATTTATAATAAGGTCAAGCCTCCGTATAATATCAATCAGGCGACCCAGGAGCTGGCGTTGAAGGCTCTTGAAGAAGTGGAGCAGGTCAACGATATGATCAAAACCCTGGTGACCATGCGGGAAGAACTGGTCCGGGACCTGGCGAGCCTGCCTTTCGTGCTGAAAGTGTATCCCAGCGATGCCAATTTCCTGCTGGTGAAAACGACCAGCGCCCATCAGGCATATGACTACCTGTTAGGGAAAGGAATTGTCGTCCGGGATCGCAGCAGAGTGGAATTGTGTGAAGGGTGTCTCAGGATCACGGTAGGGACGGCGAAGGAAAATGAGGACCTGATGGCTGCGTTGCGCGGATATGAGGCGTAATGTTGCGGAATGTGCGCGGGCGCGAGGACCGTCAGCCTAAGCTAAAAATTAGTAATGGGGTCGGGGGCGTTGGTGACAGGCGGTAAGAGCGGCAATCGATTTTTAGATTAAATTACGGCCCATATAAAAAAACTCCTGCCCGATTTATTCATTTATCAAATCTTTAGCTCATGCAACAATCAGTCTACCAATCGAAGAGGAATTGCCGTACGTTTTCCCATCTTTTGATGGGGCTTGGCCTGGCAGTGTTTGTATCCTGCGGGTCAGGGGCAACAACGAATAATACCAGTGACAGCACCGGTAAGGTTTCAACGGACAGCACCGGCGCTACCTTCGATCTGAACCCCAGCGATTCCGGCACCATGATGTCCGACTCGCTGAAACTACCCACCGGCTTTACGGCGACGACACTGGTGGAGAACATGGGGAGGACCCGTCATATTGCCGTTGCGCCTAATGGCGCCGTCTTTGTCAAGCTGGCCAATCTGGTTGATGGCAAGGGCATTTACCGGCTGATGGATACCAATGGGGACGGTAAGGCTGATTCGAAGGTCGGATTCGGTGACTATAAGGGAACGGGCATAGCTATCCGTGATAATTATCTGTATGCATCTTCCGACACCTGCGTCTATCGTTACAAACTGGATAAAGATTTTAATGTCATTGACTCTAAGCATCCCGAAAAGATCGTGACGGGGCTGCTGGCACGCGGCGAGCATGAGCCCAAGGCTATTACCCTGGATTATTCCGGCAATTTGTATGTCAACATCGGCGCTTACTCTAATGCCTGTCAGCTTGTCGACAGGACGAAGGGATCACCGGGTCAGACGCCCTGTCCTGTCCTGGATTCAGCTGCCGGTATCTGGCAGTTCAAGGCTGATGTGCCTAACCAGACCTATGGTGACGACCATCATTATGCGACAGGGCTTCGTAATGTGGTAGGCTTCGACTGGAATCAGGCGACGAACAGCCTCTTTGTGATGCAGCATGGCCGTGACCAGCTGTTTCAGCTCTATCCCGAGCATTGGGATAGTCTACAGGGCGCCGAATTACCGGCTGAATGTATGTATGAGTTGCACAAGGGCTCGAATTGCGGCTGGCCGTATATCTATTACGACCAGATCAAGCACAAGAAGATGGTAGGACCTGAATATGGTGGCGATGGCGTGAAGACGGGTGGGGATAGTGCACAGGACCCGGTCATGGCGTTCCCTGGCCACATGGCACCCGACGGACTGTTATTTTATACGGGCAGTCAATTCCCCGCCAAATATAAGAATGGTGCATTTGTCGCATTCCATGGTTCATGGAACCGGGCGCCACTTCCGCAAAAAGGGTTTTTCGTCGTATTCGTCCCCTTCAGCAATGGCAAGCCGACCGGTAAATGGGAGATCTTCGCGGATAATTTCGCTGGTACTTCCGGAGAGTCGGTCACCGGCCGTGCGGATCATCGTCCGTGCGGTTTGGCACAAGGGCCCGATGGCTCCATCTATGTCACAGATGATAACCATGGTTATGTCTGGAAGATCGCTTATAAATCATAATTTGCGGAATCTATAAGGATGAAAAAGAATAGTGTCTATATTTTTACGGCAGGAGTTTCCCTGGTGTTGGTGACCTTATTTTCATCGGCGAGGGTGGCAGATGAGAGCTCTTTTGGCACCTTTCAGGCGCCCCTTCAGGCGTCCATTGCGAGGGGACAAGTGGTATATAAGCAGGTATGCCTGGCCTGTCACCAGGCGGATGCCGGTGGGGTGCAGGGAATGACGCCGCCGCTGATCAAGACGACATATGTGCTGGGGCCTAAGGCCCCGCTGATCAAGATCGTGCTGAATGGGATGACAGGTGCCATAACCATCAATGACGATGATTATCATAATGTCATGGCGCCGCACAGCGATCTTTCCGACCAACAGATCGCAGATGTGCTGACGTATGTGCGGAATAGCTTTGGTAATAAGGCCAGCGCGGTGACCGTCGCGCAGGTGAAGGCTATAAGGGCTGCGAATAAGCCGGCGGGCAAATAAATCACTACTGAATATGCTGCGCATCGCGTACTTTCGCGGTGCGCAGCAATTTTTTATGAAGAGAATCTTATTCATAGACAGGGATGGCACATTGATCAGGGAGGCGCCGCCGACTTACCAGATCGATGATTTCGGAAAGCTGGAGTTTTATCCGGGCATGTTCGAGTACATGGGCAGGATTGCCCGTGAAATGGACTATGAGTTGTTGATGGTGACCAACCAGGATGGGTTGGGGACAGCCTCTTTCCCGGAGGATACTTTCTGGCCCGTACAGAATTTTGTGCTGAAGAGTTTGGAGGGTGAAGGCATACGCTTTACGGGTATTTTTATCGATCGTACTTTTCCTAAAGAGAATGCGCCGACGCGCAAGCCGGGCACGGGCATGCTGACGCATTATATCGACAATGAGGAATATGACCTGCCTAATTCTTTTGTCATCGGCGACCGCATTACGGACGTGCAATTGGCGAAGAATCTGGGCTGCAAGGCTATCTGGCTGAACAATGATCCTGCATTGGGCGGAGCGGAGATCAGTGATTCCCGCCGTGACCTGGAAGAATTCATCGCGCTGGAGACGCCGGACTGGAGCACTATCTATGAGTTTCTCAAGCTAGGTCTGCGCCGGGTGGTGCATGAGCGTAATACGAGCGAGACGCAGATCAGGATCGATCTGAATGTCGATGGAGCGGGTAGGGCGGCAATTATTACAGGGCTGGGGTTTTTCGATCATATGCTGGAACAGATTGCCCGTCACGGGAAGATGGACCTGACGGTGAGAGTGAATGGCGATCTGCATATCGACGAGCATCATACTATAGAGGATACGGGTATCGCGCTGGGAGAGGCTTTTGCGCAGGCATTGGCCGACAAACGTGGTATGGAGCGATACGGCTTTGCGTTGCCCATGGATGAAGCAGATGCCAAAGTGCTCATCGATTTCGGTGGCCGGAGCTGGATCATATGGAAGGCGGAGTTTCATCGCGAAATGATCGGAGAGATGCCGACAGAGATGTTCTTTCATTTCTTCAAGTCCTTCTCCGACGCTGCCCGCTGCAACCTGAATATCGAATGTCATGGCGATAATGAGCATCATAAGATAGAGGCTATCTTCAAGGCCTTTGCCAAGGCCATCCGCATGGCGGTGAAGCGCGATCCCCTAAGCAATTACCTGCCGAGTACGAAGGGGGTATTATAGGGGCAGCCGCAGGCCGGCGTATCGGTTGGTACCGGTTGGGGCCGGGCGTTACAGGCGCTGTAGCAGTTCGTAGCCTTCCGGCCAGTCTCCGAGTCCCGAAGCGGAATTAATATGGCCTTTATCACCGATATTAACGAAGGTGCTGCCCCATTGGGTGGCAAAGTATTCGGCTCTTTGGAGGCTGACGTATTCGTCATTCGTACTGGCTACTACGATAGTCTTAAACGGGAGAGATTGTAACGGCATTGGATCGAAGCCTGTGGGGCCTTGTGGGAAGGAGGGAGCGTCCGTATCGGCTGGTGCCACCAGTAAGGCGCCTCTGATGGAGCGTGCATATTTATCGGCCCAGTGAGCGACGGCACCACAAGCCAGGCTATGCGCAATCAGGATGACATTTTCGGGCGGGAAGGGAGCGATGACTTCATTGATCGTATGGATCCAGTCATTTTTGTCGGGTGTATCCCAGTCCCGCTGGTGAATGCGGGTAAAACCATACAATGTTTCCCACCGGCTTTGCCAATGGAGGGGACCGGAGTTGTTGAGGCCAGGAAGGACAAAGTAAAAAGTAGCTGACATGGCTTAAATTTCGGCAATTTCGGTTGATCCGGGACAAGTTCGAAAAAAATTTGGTCAAATCATTTTTCCGGTTCATATTTGCGGTGCAATGAACACAAAAATCAATCAACAGTGGTGGTGGCATACAAAGTCCGAGTGGGGCATGTAATGCTATGATCATACATTACTATATTGGGCCCCGTCATTCGGGGCCTTTTCTTTTTTGCCTTATGATCGAATACATTCACCGCATTACCTGATCACCGGATGAAAAAAATTGAAATCAAGACGAATTGTAAGAAAATGCTCTCGGACATCTACACGCCTGTGGGTATTTTTCTCCGGCTACGGGATCGTTTCCGCGATACCGTGCTGATGGAAAGCACGGATTACCATGCTGCCGAGAACAGCACTTCCTTTATCTGTATCAATGCCATTGCCGGGATAGAGATCTCTGATACGAATACGATCGAATTCAAGTTACCGGGGCAAGCACCCGAAAAGGCGGCCATCGGGGATCTGGCGGATACGCCGAAACTGCTGTGGGAATTTATGCAACGTTTCGACATCGCTCCTGCTCCGGAATGGGCGGTTCGGGCAGTGCAGGGTTTATTCGGCTACACCACTTTCGATGCCGTGCAGTTCTTCGATACCATCAAGCTGCGAACGAGGACGGGAGGGGAGCCGGCCGACATTCCTGGCGGATCGACTTTACAGGGAGGTAGCAAGGAGGCTGTTCCTATCCCGCTGATGCGTTACCGGTTATACCAGTATGTGATTGCCGTCAATCATTTCCGGGATGAATTGTATATCTGTGAGAATCAAATTGCGGGGTTGGAATCAGAGTTGCCGGTGGTGGAATCGTTGATCAGGAGTAAAGATGTGCCTGTATACCCGTTCAGTGTGGACGGACAGGAGACTTCCAATCTGACCGATGACGAATATCGCCACATGGTAGAGAAGGGAATCAAGAGCTGTCTGCGGGGGGATGTTTTCCAGATCGTGTTAAGCCGGCGTTTTCAGCAGGGTTTCAGGGGAGATGAATTCAATGTATATCGTGCGCTGCGGAATATCAATCCATCGCCTTATCTGTTCTTCTTTGATTATGGGGATTACAAGCTGATGGGTTCTTCGCCGGAATCACAGCTGATCCTGCAGAATGACGAGGCCATCGTCCACCCCATTGCGGGGACTTTCAAGCGGTCCGGTGATGATGTGACCGACAGGCTGATGGCGGACAAGCTATTGAAGGATGCCAAGGAGAATGCCGAGCATGTGATGCTGGTGGACCTGGCGCGCAATGACCTTAGTCGTTCTTGCGACGACGTGAGCGTGACACAGTACCGCCAGGTGCATTATTATTCGCATGTTATCCACCTGGTCAGCGAGGTGCGGGGCAAGCTGCGGCCGGGCTACAATCCCTTCGAACTGCTGGCTACCACCTTTCCGGCGGGGACGTTGAGCGGTGCTCCCAAGTTCAAGGCGATGGAGCTGATCGATCAGTATGAGCCAACTGCCCGGAGTTATTATGGTGGTTGCATAGGTTTTATGGGGTTTGACGGCAGCTGTAACCATGCGATTATGATCCGCAGCCTGTTGAGCCGCAACAATACCCTGACATACCAGGCAGGCGCCGGCATTGTCGCCGCCAGTCAGCCGGAGAGTGAATTACAGGAAGTAAACAATAAACTGGGCGCGCTGAAATCGGCTATCGGTTATGCGGCGCAAATAACTAAATAATTAATGGTGACACGAATTCTTGTTTTCGACAATTACGACTCTTTTACCTATAACCTTGTGCACCTGGTCGAAAAGATCCTGCACCAAAAGGTGGAAGTGTTCCGCAATGACCGGATACCGTTGGAGAAAGTGAAGGACTATGACAAGATCATTCTTTCGCCGGGGCCGGGGATACCTTCTGAAGCGGGACTGCTGATACCGTTGATCAAGGAGTATGCGGCCAGCAAGTCTATTCTTGGCGTTTGTCTGGGTCACCAGGCTATCGGGGAGGCATTTGGCGGGCGGTTGGTGAATCTGAGCAGTGTTTACCATGGCGTGGCCATGCCGGTGCGCATTTTGCGGCCGGGGCAGGGGCTGTTCGAAGGATTGCCGGAGACGTTGGAAGTGGGCCGGTATCATAGCTGGGTTGTGGGTGAAGACGGTTGGCCGGACGAGTTGGAAGTGACGGCGCGGGATGAGAAGGACTATATCATGGGTTTGCGGCATAAGAACCTGGATGTGCAGGGGGTACAGTTTCATCCGGAAAGCGTGCTGACACCACAGGGCGAGCAGGTATTGCGTAACTGGTTGAAAAACTAACGATTCAATGAAAAAGATCTTACAATATTTATTCGAGCATAAGGCGCTGGCCCGGGAGCAGGCCAAGGACGTGCTGATCCGTATTGCCCGCGGGGAATATAACGACAGTGAGATAGCTGCCTTCATCACGGTATTCCTGATGCGGAGCATTACCATTGGGGAATTGCAGGGTTTTAGAGACGCTTTATTGGAGTTGTGTGTACGGGTGGATTTCGGCGGGTTGGAGACTATCGATATTGTAGGGACGGGCGGGGATGGCAAGAATACGTTTAATATTTCCACATTGGCCTGCTTCATCGTGGCCGGGACAGGAAATAAGGTGGCCAAGCATGGTAATTATGGGGCGTCGACTATCAGCGGCGCATCCAACGTTATGGAGCAACTGGGCTACAAATTCAAGAATGACGTGGGCAGGCTACGGCAGGAGGTTGATAGGGCGGGGATATGTTTTTTACATGCGCCGTTATTCCATCCTGCATTGAAGACCGTAGGGCCTATCCGCAAGAACCTGGGCATCCGCACTTTCTTCAATATCCTGGGTCCCATGGTCAATCCTGCTTTTCCGACCACCCAGCTGATAGGTGTCTACAGCCTGGAGATGGCCCGCGTCTATAACTACCTGTTGCAGGAAGCCTCAGGGCGTTTCACGATCATCCATGGTCTGGACGGGTATGACGAGATATCCCTGACAGGCGATACCAAGGTGATCACCAACCGGGGAGAAAAGATCATGACGCCGGAAGAATTAGGCAGGAGAATGGTAAATGCTACCGATATTTATGGGGGCAATACGGTGGAGGAAGCTGCCAGGATTTTCACCCGGATATTGAAGGTCGAAGGCACCTGGGCGCAGAATGCCGTCGTGCTGGCCAATGCGGCGATGGCGTTGCATGCCACAGGGTTATATGCGGGGTATGAAGAGGCATATTATGCTGCTGTAGACAGCCTGGAGAGTAGGCGGGCGTATGAGGCATTGGAAAAACTGATAGCATTACAATAATGAACATCCTGGACACCATCATCGAGTATAAGCGGACCGAAGTAGCCGAGCGGAAGGCGGCAGTGGCGACATCGACATTGGAAAAGAGTGCTATTTTTTGGCGGCGGACCTTATCATTGAAGGCGGCCCTGACCGATCCGGGCTCTACGGGGATTATCGCAGAGTTCAAAAGGCGGTCTCCTTCGAAAGGGGTGATCAATGACAACGTCTCCGTAGAGGATGTGACCCGTGGCTATACGGAAGGCGGAGCGGCTTGTCTTTCGGTGCTGACCGACCAGCATTTTTTTGGCGGCAGCGATGCCGACCTGCTGGTAGCGAGGGTCAATGAGATACCCATTTTGCGAAAGGAGTTTATTATCGATGAATACCAAATCCTGGAGGCCCGGGCGATCGGGGCGGACGCAATCCTGTTGATCGCGGCGTGTCTGACACCGGCTGAGGTGCGGCGGCTGGCGGTGTTTGCCCGTGAGCTGGGGTTGGAAGTATTGCTGGAAATCCATAATGAAGAAGAGTTGGGGCATATTTGTGAAGAGACCGAGGTGGTGGGCGTCAACAATCGGGATCTGAAAACATTTACGGTAGACATCGATCGCAGCATCCGGCTGAGCCGCCGGATACCTGCCGGCAAAGTGTTGGTTGCGGAGAGTGGAATTAACAAGGTGCAGACTATCCTGCAGATGAAGGATGCCGGGTTCAGCGGATTCCTCATCGGCGAGAATTTTATGAAGGCGAAGGACCCGGCAGCGGCATTTCTGCAATTTGTTGGGGAATTACAGGGAAACCATTCTATGGAAAAATAGATGTCTGCGATTGTTGAGACCGAAATTAGTTTAATCCTTAAAAAGGGCGGAATG
>JAMFSL010000074.1 GCA_026225275.1 Puia dinghuensis | reverse complement strand
TTTCCCGCATTTCTTCCCTATCCTCCGGCGAGTTCGTTGGTATGGTTGCCGATCGACCTGACCAGCCGATTGAATTAAAGACCTTCTGCTGCCGGATCGTCAACGACCCGGCGGCCCTGGCCGACGAGGAGGCCGCCTATAAGGAATTGCCCGTTATTCGCAAAGTAACCGAGAAGATCCTATTAGATAATTTCAAACAGGTAAGAAGCGAGATCGCATCCCTGATCGAAGCAGAAATGCAACGTATCAAAAACACGCCCGAGTTGCGACACCTATTGATCCCATGATCGATCCTGTGCGGCTTACTTATTTGAATACGCTACCGCAGCCGATCAGCTAAAGGGGATATCCGGGCAGCAGTAACGGCTTTGGTGCCCTCAGCCAGGCGGGATGAAGGCGCAATACCCGTCGTGAGAGGTAGTTACGATGGCGCCTTCGTCCCACCCGTCCGAGGGGATTGGTTTTCTGACCCCTTGTCCCAAAATTGTTTGAATCCTGATTCTATTTGGGTCAGCGGAGAAACTTTTTTTATAATCATCTTTATCGCGTAAAATATCGAAAATGAAAGTGGAACTAGTAACGAAGGAAGATTTGCAGGCGTTCAGACTCGAGCTAATTGGTGATATAAAGGGTTTGTTAACGGCGCAGAACCTTACCCGGAATTCGTCCAACCAACTGGTTAACGGATATAAAACAAAGGACGTTAGGAAGATATTGGGGTGTTCGGTCAATAAACTCGTTTCCATCCGAGTGGCGCGTAAACTAAGATGGAAAAAGATCGGGGGTACCGTCTATTATAACCGGGAAGATGTCAGGCGGCTGCTGGAAGACGGCTATTGACGATCGTCGGCCGATTATTTTCTGACAACCATTCGATTCAGACGAAATGATAACGATCCGGGTATAAAAAGTGCTGGCCCTGATATCCGGCCAGCATTTACGGTACTTATGAGTAACAAGACTAAAGGGACGGCATTTGAATAGGAGGGAGTTTTGTTCCGATTTTTCCTGCAGCCAAAACAACTTCCCGTTTTTTATCTATTTTTTGCTGCCATCCGGCAGTATCTTCGAGAACCGTTTCCTCATCGACCTCTGCGTAAATCATGGTTGATGTAATTTTCCTATGTCCCATCATGACCTGGACCGTAGTAACAGGAATGCCGTTTTTCAAAGCAATTGTCTTGGCAAAAGTATGGCGGGCCATGTGAAATGTCAGCGCAAAGGGGATACCACAGACCGCCTGGATAATTTTCAAACAGCGATTTACCTGCTGGTTAGTGATCCGCGGAAATATAGGACCATTTTCCTCGAATCCAGGTCGCTGCCGGTATTTATTAAGAATGTTGGACGCCGATTGAAGAACAGGGACTGCCGAAAGTTCGTCCGATTTTTGACGATAGATTTTACACCATACTGTTCCATCCAATTCCCATTCAAAATGACTTTCCCGGAGTGCCATCGCGTCAGCAAAAGCAAAGCCGGTATAACAGCTGTGCAAAAACAGATCCTTGACGTAACTAATGGCTGGATCGGCGAAACATTGTTGCTCCATGGCAACAATTGATTGCAACTGTAGTTTCTTACGCTTTGCCTTGGTCATGGAGCACTTATATTCCTTTACCGGATCCGCGGTGATCCATTTGATCTCTTTGGCCCAGCTTATAATTCGTTTGAAACGCTGGATGTGCTTGCCCAGACCGTTGCCTTCACACGGATCATAGCCTTTCATCGGGTTGTTACGGATATAGTGCTGGAAGTTGGTCATAAACTCCATGTCAACCTGGGATAGATAGATGTCTTTACACGCGTAGTTAAGGCCCACGAACAATTTGGCATATTCGATGGTGGTTTTGATGTTTTTAAACCCGCCTGGTTTCAATTGCGGCTCCCATATCTTATAATAGTAATCCAGCAGCTCGACCAATTTGTGACCTTTCAGTGCCGTGTGCGTTCCCAGGTAGGCTTGTTTCACTGTTTCAGCGCTAACTAGCATTTCTTTATCGCAAAGTGTCCGGTATTTCTCTTTGATCCTATACCGAACATCTTCGATGTGCTGGTTCAGCGATTTCACCGCTTCGGATTTGCCCTTCACTGCTTCTTTTTTGGAATCCCAATCAGAGGCTTCTATTGGTTCTTTGAGAGAAATCTCTTTTCGTTCTTCGTCGACGGTTATGCGGGCATAAATAAGGGCTCTCTTTTTGTTCTCCTTGCACCGCCGAATAATAAAGTCGATGCCGAAGGAATGCGTCGTTTTCATGACAATTTTTTTGATAGGTTTTGAAATAATTCGAATTCACTCTTCACTTTGTATGTCAGGCCGCACGTTCGAATCCATTTCGAATCCACTCTAAAAATGTCAAATAAATTGACGTATGATTCTGTGGTTCAATGAATTGAAGGCTTTCTGGTGAGCTCAACTTCCATGCCGGATTCAGCTCACCTAGTGGCACACCGGAAATCTGCCTTTTTCTGATATTTTTGGACAGGCAGGAAATGAAAAAAGCCTGTAAACATTGAATATTTACAGGCTCTGATCGATTTTGATTCGTCTTTTCGTCGGGACGACAAGATTCGAACTTGCGACCCCTTGCACCCCATGCAAGTGCGCTACCGGGCTGCGCTACGTCCCGAAAATGTATCCGGCGGGGTGCAAAGGTAGTAAAAAAAGGGTTTATTCTTTTTCAAATCCTTTAACTTTTTTTTGGCAACCCCTTTTCCAATATTTGGCGCAATACTTGCGTTAAACTCTCAACTTCAAATCTCTCTGTATAGCGAAAAATCTACTCATCTGGTATTCCTCTATCCGCTGGTCGATCCCTTTTAACAATCCATCACCCTTCGCTAAACCGTCATTAACGCTAATTACCAATTAATTCTAAACAGGAATGAAAAAGCTCTTGCTGGTGGCGATGCTGTCGCCGCTGCTTACCCAGGCCCAATGGAACGTCAATTTATTCGGTGGTTTCTCCAATTACAACGGCGATCTGCAGTCCCAGAACTATACCACACAACAGGCACATCTGTCGTTCGGGGCAGGTATCCAGTACGATCTCAACCCGCATTTTGCCCTGCTTTCGAATCTGACCTACGGTAAGGTAGGGGCGGCGGACAGCTATTCTCCTTTTGCGGACCTCCGGGCACGGAATCTTAGTTTCCAGACGGATATCGGCGAACTCAATGTGCTGCTGGAATACGATCTGTTCGATATTCGCAACCATCGGGTCACTCCCTACGTCTTCGTCGGCGCCGCAGTCTATCATTTCAACCCATACGCCTACGACACCACCGGCAAAAAGGTTTACCTCCGCCCGCTGAGCACGGAAGGCGAAGGACTACCGCAATATCCCGGCAGGAAAGAATATGCCCTCACCCAGATGGCCATTCCATTCGGCGCCGGCATCAAATTCCGCATATCCGACAAGGTGACACTCTCCTACGAGATCGGACTACGGAAATTGTTTACGGACGAGTTGGATGACGTCAGTAATTCTTATATCAGCGAATCCGTCCTGCTGGCCGCCAAAGGACCGGAAGCAGTGGAAATGGCCTATCGCGGCAATGAGCTCAGGGACGGGCCCGCTTATCCCGCAGCCGGCACCCCCCGCGGCGGCCCCCATCATGATGACTGGTATTATATGTCCGGACTCAAGGTCACTATCGCACTCAACGATGGCGCAGCAGTCCGGCGGCAAAAAGGGGTTATCGACTGCCCGAAAAAAGTGTATTAATAATATAAGCCGCCTTCAACTTATCGGGTCATAAGTTGTTCTATTTTTGCGGATCGCCCGGCCGTGCGCCGGCGACTGTAAAAGTATTGTTCCCTCATGGCCTATAAGAACCAGCAGGAGTTCATCCATGCCCTCGAAGCAGCAGGCGAACTGCTGCGGATTAAGGCATTTGTCAATCCGAAATTGGAAATAGCAGAGATCACCGATCGCATCAGCAAAAGCGGAGACGGCGGAAAGGCGCTGCTGTTTGAAAATACCGGCACAGAATTTCCCGTCCTCATGAATGCCTATGGCAGCGAAAAAAGAATGTGCATGGCCCTGGGTGTCGAACAGCTGGACGACACAACCAGGGAGATAGAGGGGTTGTTTAAACTGCTGTCCGCCCCCCGTGAAGGGCTGCTGGATAAGCTGAAGCTCCTTCCCAAATTGGGCCAGTTCGCCGGCTGGATGCCCGCCGTCCGCAGCGGCAGGGGCGAATGCCAGGAGGTCATCATGAAAGACCCGGATATCAGCCGCCTGCCGGTCATCACCTGCTGGCCAAAAGATGGCGGCCCCTTCGTTACCTTACCCATCATTCACACGAGAGATCTCCATACCGGCACCCGCAATGTAGGCATGTACCGCATGCAGGTATTCTCGCCGACGATGACCGGAATGCATTGGCATAAACACAAGGTCAGCGCCCGGCATTTTGCCGAATATAAAAAGACCGGCCAGAAGATGCCGGTGGCGGTCGCCCTCGGCGGCGATCCGGTCTACGCCTATAGCGCTACGGCCCCCTTACCGGAGAACGTCGACGAATACATGCTGGCGGGCTTCCTCCGGAAAAAGAAGGTCGAACTGGTGAAGTGTATCACCCAGCCGGAGATCGAAGTGCCCGCCGACGCAGACTTCATCATCGAAGGGTATGTCGATCCCACCGACGAACTGATCTGGGAAGGCCCCTTCGGCGATCATACAGGTTACTATTCTCTCCCTGACTGGTACCCCCGCTTTCATATCACGGCTATCACCCACCGCAAAAATGCTGTCTATCCCGCCACGATCGTCGGTATCCCGCCACAGGAAGATGCATGGTTGGGAAAGGCCACGGAAAGGATCTTCCTGGCGCCGATTAAAATGACGCTGGTCCCCGAGATCATCGACATGGAGATGCCGGTAGAAGGCGTCTTTCACAATCTCGTCATCGCGCAGATCCGGAAGGAATATGCCGGTCAGGGTCAGAAGGTCATGAATGCCATGTGGGGCGCCGGCCAGATGATGTTCAATAAAATACTCGTCATCGTCGATGCACCGGCGTCGATCCGGGATTACCGGCTGCTGGCCCGCTATGTCTTTCGTCACCTGAACCCCGCGACGGATGTGTCTTTTTCCCAGGGCCCGATGGATGTGCTGGACCACAGCTGCAGCAAACTGGGCTTTGGCGGCAAGATGTGCATCGACGGGACGGACAAGATGGAAGAAGAGACGGATACTGCCATCTGGCAGCTGGAGGATGTTGCATATAATCGCTTGTCCACGGCCACGCTGCAGACGCGGTGGCCGGAAATCACCGCTGTCAATCTGTCCCTGCTGGCTCAGGGGATTCCTTGCCTGATCCTGGCCGTGAAGAAAGATCGCCCGGGTCAGATCCGCGCATTACACGAGGCATTATGCGGTCTGGAAGAGATGGAAGGGATCAAGATGATCCTGTATGTCGAACATACCATCGATCCGAACGATCTGCCGGTGGCTCTCTGGCGGTTCTGCAATAACCTCGATCCGCGGCGGGATCACTTCCTCATCCAAAAAAGATCGGGACTCGATCCAACCAAACAATTCGCCTGTCTGGGACTGGATGGCACCCGCAAGACACTGGCGCTGGATAATTTTCACCGCGACTGGCCGAACATCATCATTGCAGACGACGCCACGATCCATGCCGTCGATGAAAAATGGGCGCAACTCGGCATCGGAGCCTTCCTGCCTTCTCCTTCGCTGAAATTCAAACACCAGGTGTATGGCGAAGAGGCCATCGTCAATGACCAACCACACGGCACGGAGGCCGTTATATCATGAGAAAGAAATCATTCTTACTGGCGGCAGGTCTGCTGACGGCCGCCCTTACCTTTTCCCAGACCCCGCATACCCTGCTGTGGCGGATCTCCGGCAAAGGGATCACGAAACCTTCTTATCTTTTCGGTACGATGCACATCCTCTGCGCCAGTGATGCAAAGTTGACGGATAGTCTGAAGGCCGCGATCGCCGTCTGCGACGAGGTCTACTTCGAGATCAACCTCAGCGACATGTCGGACATGCTGAATTCGATGAAATACATGAAGATGAACGACAGCAAAACCTTATCCGATCTGCTGAAGCCGGACGAATATGCCAGGGTAAAGGAATATTTCGCCAAACACTCGTCCCTGCTGCCTTTCAGCATGCTCGAACGATTCAAACCCATGCTGATCAGCGGGCTCATCGAAGAACAGGGCCTGGATTGCCAGACGACCGACGGGATGGAACTGATGATCATGCAGCAGCTACACACCGAACCGGCAAAGAAACCGGTCAATGGACTGGAGACGGCCTCTTTCCAGGCCGGCCTGTTCGATAGTATTCCCTATGAGCAACAGGCGAAAGAACTGATCAATTATATCGACAGTGCAGATGAGAATAAGGCGGCGACCCGACAGCTGGCGGAATTGTACATCCACCAGGATATCGATAGTATCGGTCATTTAAGTGATAAGGATGATCCGGGGATGAGCGGCTATATGGACCTGTTGCTGTATAACCGCAACCGTAAATGGGCCCGGGAGCTGGACACCTTATTGCCCGGAAAATCTTTGCTGATAGCGGTAGGAGCGGCACACCTGCCGGGAAAGGAAGGTGTCATCGAACTGTTGCGAAGAGAGGGATATACAGTCGATCCGATAAAGAACCAGTAGATTTTGAACGGGAAACCCCGTTCAAAATCCGGGCCTGCACTAGTTAAATCTGTTCCAGTCCGCTGAAGAAGAAAGCTCCTTCGATAGACGCATTTTCGTCGCTGTCGCTGCCATGGATGGCATTCTCGCCCACATTAGCCGCATACAATTTACGGATGGTCCCTTCCTCCGCTTTCGCAGGGTCGGTAGCTCCGATCAGCTTGCGGAAATCGGCGACGGCATTGTCTTTTTCCAGGATCGCCGCGATAATGGGACCGCTGCTCATGAAATCGACCAGCTCACCGTAGAAGGGCCGTGCTTTGTGAACGGCATAGAACTCGCCCGCCTTCTCCTTTGATAATTGGGTAAGTTTCAGGGCAATCAGCCGAAATCCGCTGGCCTGGATCTTGTCTATAATTGCGCCGGAATGGCCTTTGGAAAAAGCATCCGGCTTGATCATCGTAAAGGTGCGATTGCTCATATTTCCTAGTCTATTTTGGGTGGCAAATGTAGTACATTGTCACGGAATAACTAAAACTTGGGATTTGAGAGATAATTCTGCACCTTTGCCAACATTTTGAATGAAGCCTATAGAAGCCATATACCCCTTATTGGATGCGCCGCGAAAAGTGGTGATTATCATGCACCAGAAGCCTGACGCCGACGCCATGGGCTCGTCGCTGGGCCTGTTTCATTTTCTCAGCCAACTGGGACATGAGCCTGTGGTCATCTCGCCGACGAACTGGGCGGAATGGCTGAAGTGGATGCCCGGGTGCGGTGGGGTCATTGATTATGAATACAGCACGGACAAGGCGATGGCCGTACTGGACCAGGCGCAATGGGTGTTCTGCCTTGATTTCAATACACTGGCCCGGACCCGGCATATGGCCAACCGCCTACGGAAGGTCTCGGCGACAAAAATACTGATCGACCATCACCAGCAGCCGGAAGTAGACTATTTTGATTATGGCGTCAGCGATACGGCGAAGAGCTCTACCAGCGAAATGGTCTACGATTTTATCGTCGGGTCGGGACACGCAGGACTGATCGATATCGATATCGCCGCCTGTCTGTACGCCGGAGTGATGACGGATACGGGATCTTTCCGTTTTCCGGGGGCGTCGGCCGCAGTACACCGGATGGTGGCGGCGCTAAAGGATACGGGCCTGAACCATACGCAGATCCATGATGACCTGTTCGATAATTTCCTGGAAAACCGCCTGCGCTTTACAGGCTTTGTGCTCCAGAACCGGATGGAGATCTTTTACGAGCACAATGCCGCGCTCATCGCTATTCCCTGGAAAGACCTGGTACGCTATGAGATCAAAACAGGCGATACGGAAGGACTGGTCAACTTTCCCTTGTCGATCCAGGGGATTAAAATGGCAGCTCTGATCATCGACCGGGATGAAGAAGTCAAATGCTCTTTCCGGAGCAAGGGCAATTTCGATGTCAATGTCTTCGCCCGGAAGTATTTCGAGGGCGGCGGCCACGTCAATGCGGCCGGCGGAAGAAGCAGCGATACTCTTGAAGTGACCGTCCAAAAATTCCTTCAGGCATTAAAAGATAATTCTTCACAATTACAATAACTATAATAAGAATGAAAACCATCTCGTCGTATTTATGGGTTAGCCTGGTCCTGTTGGGAGCCGTTTCCTGCACTAACTCGGATTTCAAAAAAACCAAGAGCGGATTGCTTTACAAAATCTATTCCGACGGGAAAGGTCCGACTGCAAAAAAAGGAGAATTCCTGAAAGGTCAGGTCAGCGAGAAATTAAGGGACTCGGTCCTGTTCTCTTCCTACGGCTCGATTCCTTTCTATGTCCGCGTCGACAGCGCCACTCCATCATATAGCCCTACTGAAATTTTTGGAATGCTCCGCAAAGGGGACAGCGCAGTGG
Source organism: Puia dinghuensis (assembly GCA_026225275.1). Lineage (GTDB taxonomy): Bacteria > Bacteroidota > Bacteroidia > Chitinophagales > Chitinophagaceae > Puia > Puia dinghuensis_B. Next base: position 57,453 of record JAMFSL010000074.1, on the reverse strand, counting down.
TGGTATTGCTGGCCGATACGATCCAGCGCAAATCTGGCGGTCATATGCCGGATTTTATGAAGAAGAAGGATAAGATCATCGTGACTTTCAAGATAACCGACATCTTTGCCTCTCAGGACCAGTTGATGGCTGACAGGGCCTCGGAGCTGGAGAAGGAAAAGGACAAAGAAGTGAAGGATGTCGAAGCCTACCTGGCCAAAAATAACATCCAGGCGCAGAAGAGCGCACTGGGCGCTTATTATGTCGTGGAAACCCCGGGCAATGGTCCCAAGGTTGACTCCGGCAAACAGGTGTCTGTCCGCTATACCGGTAAATTATTCCCGAGCGGAAAAGTCTTCCAATCCAACATGGAAGGACCCGGTAATTCGCCATTCAAATTCGTTGTAGGGGCACATCAGATCATCCCCGGATGGGACGACGCGTTGCGTAATTTCCATCAGGGTGGAAAGGGTACCCTGTATATCCCTGCCTACCTGGCCTATAATGACCAGAAAGGCCCCGGTGGCAAACAATTCGAAGACCTGATCTTCGACATCGTTGTCGACACGGTAAGGGATGCACCGCCGACACCGGCACAGCCTCCTATGGGCATGGGCGGCATGGGAGGTAATCCTATGCAACGTATGCCGATGCGCCCCGGTCAACCGATGATGAGGCCCGGTGGTCAACCGATGCCCCAGCAGCCCCAGCCCCAGCATTAATTGATTTAATTCGATCATATTGAAAAAGCGCTGACCTGAGTCGGCGCTTTTTTTATATTTTTACGCGATGGATGACAAAAGTACGAATCGGCAATATGACGAGGCAGCCGCGGCCTGCAGACATATCTTTATCCTGAAAACAAACGACTATGGTACTTCCTGGCGTGTTCTGCGTACGATCTCTATCGCCGATCAGTTATATATCAAAGCCTGGCGTATCCGAACCCTGCAGGAGACGAACGGCGCAAAAGTGAAGGAGGACAAGGCCGGAGAATTCAAAGCCATGGTCAACTACGGGATCATCGGCCTGATCCAGCTATCGCTTGGCGCCGATGTGCCGGAAGAACTGGCCGCCGGGAAAGCCGGACCACTATATGATGAAAACATGGCCATCGCCCGCGCGACGATGGTGGACAAGAACCACGATTATGGCGAGGCATGGCGGGAAATGAGCCAGGAAAGTTTTGTAGACCTCATACTCATGAAGATCCTCCGCATCAGGCAGATGGTGGCTCACGACGGCGCTACCCTGATCAGCGAAGGCATCGGATCGAATTACATCGATATTATCAATTATTCTCTTTTTGCCCTGATCCTCATCGGCGAAGGCAAGCATACCTTATAAACAATTACAATAATTATAATAACAATGAAAAGCATCTCCTCGTATCTATGGGTTAGTATGGTCCTGCTGGCGGCCATTTCCTGCACTAACACGGATTTCAAAAAGACCAAAAGCGGCCTGCTGTATAAGATCTATTCCGATGGGAAAGGACCGACTATCAAAAAAGGAGAGTTCATCAAAGGGGAGATCATAGTAAAAGTGCGGGACTCCGTTCTTTCCAATACTTACGACGGATTCCCTTTCTACAATCGTGCCGACAGCGTCGGACCGATCTATAATCCCAACGAGATCTTCCTGATGCTCCGCAAAGGGGACCGCGCAGTGGTGGTATTGCTGGCCGATTCGATCCAACGCAAGGGTGGTGGTCAGCTGCCTCCTTTCCTGAAGAAGAAAGACAAGATCACCATCACATTCAAAATAACGGACGTTTTTGCCTCCCAGGATCTGCTGATGGCTGACAGGGCGAGCGAGCTGGAGAAGGAAAAGGATAAAGAAGTGAAGAATGTCGAGGCCTACCTCGCCAAAAATAATATCCAAGCCCAGAAGAGCGCACAGGGTGCTTATTATGTAGTGGAAGACCCGGGCAATGGCCCCAAGGTAGACTCGGGTAAGCAGGTTTCTGTCCGATACACGGGTAAGCTGTTTCCGAGCGGAAAGGTCTTCCAGTCCAACATGACGGGACCCGGTAATACGCCCTTCAAATTCGTCGTCGGCGCTCACCAGATCATCCCCGGATGGGACGACGCGCTGCGTAATTTCCACCAGGGCGGCAAGGGTACGCTGTATATCCCGGCATTCCTGGCCTACAACGACCAGAAAGGACCCGGTGGCCAACAGTTTGAAAACCTGATTTTCGATATCGTTGTCGATACGGTAAGGGATGCGCCGCCGACACCGGCACAGCCTCCCATGGGAATGGGCGGTAATCCTATGCAACGGATGCCGATGCGCCCCGGAATGCCCGGCCGGCCCGGTCAACCGATGCCCCAGCAGCCCCAGCCTCAGCATTAATTGATTTAATTCGATCATATTGGAAAAGCGCCCACGTTAGTCGGCGCTTTTCTTATTAGGAGGCAGCCTGCTGATAAGCCTCCATCAACTTTATCGCTTCCCTTGCCTCTTTGGGATCATGTACCCGAAGGATATCCGCCCCATGCAGCAATCCCAGCGTATGCAGCACGGTAGTCCCATTCAACGCCTCTTCCGAAGTTACCCCTAGCGTTTTGTAGATCGTCGACTTGCGCGACACGCCCAGCAGGATCGGCTTGTCGCATATCCTGAAAACATCCAGCCGTCGCAACAGCTGAAAATTATGTACCGGTGTTTTCGAAAAGCCGAAACCGGGGTCAAGGATAACATCATGGATCCCCGCCCGCCGGCAATCTTCGATCCGCCGGATAAAGAAGTCCAGGACATCCCTGACGACGTCGTCATACACCGCTTGCTTATTCATCGTTTGAGGTGTCCCCTTCATGTGCATACAGATATAGGGCACGCCCAACCGCCCAACGGTCTCTAACATGGCCGGATCGAGCTGGCCTCCGCTGATATCATTGACGATAAAAGCTCCTGCCCCCACTGCCTCCGCAGCCACCCGCGCATACCACGTGTCCACAGATAGCGGTACATCCGGCCATCGCCTGTGCAGCAGATCAATGGCACCAATGACCCGGGTTAATTCCTCTTCCTCACCGATCACCGCCGCACCCGGCCGAGTACTCTGGCCGCCGATGTCCAGCCAGTCAGCGCCATCCGCGATCATTCTTTCCGCCTGTTGCAGCAGCCCATCATTATCCGGAAATCTGGATCCACTATAAAAGCTATCGTTAGCCCTGTTAATGATCCCCATGACAACCGGCCGGCGGATAGCCAATAACCTGCCTTTTGCATTCAAAGTTGACATATAACTTCAATTATCTTTACTTTTACGCGATGGATCACAAAAGTACGAATCGGCCATCATAAATTAATTTCGTTCATGAAGCTGCTCATCTCTATTATCCGTGCACTGGTTGGCATCCTCTTCATCTTCTCCGGCCTCATCAAAGCCGACGACCCCCTGGGCCTCAGCTATAAGATGCAGGAGTTTTTCGAGGTCTGGAATTTTCACTGGCTGGACCATTTCACCCTGGCATTTTCTCTCCTCATGATTGTCTTTGAGATCGTAGCCGGAGTGGCGATCCTTCTGGGCTGGCGGATGAAATTATTCAGCTGGCTGATCCTGCTGCTGATGATCTTCTTTACCTTCCTCACCGCATATGCCTACCTGTCGGGTAAGGTGCGGGAATGCGGCTGCTTCGGCGACTGTATCCCGATCACCGCCGGCGTATCCTTTACGAAGGACCTGGTACTGCTGGTGCTGGTATTTTTTCTTTTCCTGGTCCGGTACGAGATCCAACCCGCCCTGCCGTCTCCCGGTAGCATCGGAGTGCTGATCCTGGCCACCCTGGCCTCCTTCGCCATTCAATGGCATGTGCTGGTTCATCTGCCCGTTGTGGATTGCCTGCCGTATAAAGTCGGGAACAACATCCCCGAAAAAATGAAGATCCCACCAGGTGCCCTCCCTGACAGCACGGTCATTACGATGGTGTACGACAGGAACGGAAAGAAGCTCGAATTCGATGCCGCTCATTTCCCAAAAGATTTTGATAGCACCTATCATTTCGTCAGCCGCTATGATAAGGTAGTGCGTGAGGGCAACGCTGTGCCGGCGATCAAGGATTTTGTCCTGACCACAGGGGAGGGGCTGGATACTACACAAGACCTGCTGGCCGCGAAAGGCTACAAGCTGTTCGAATTCATAAAAGAAGTGGATGCTGCGCACCCCGCCGACCAAAAATTCAGCGTGATCCTGACGATGGCTAAGGCCAAACATATTCCAGTCATCTTTATCACCGGCGATTACGACAACCTCGTCGCACTCGTTCAGCAACAGGGAATAGCCGCCGACGTGACGATCCTGAAATGCGATGCGACGGCCATTAAGACTGCCGCCAGGGCCAACCCCACGTTGTATCTCCTCAAAGGCGGGACGATCCTGGCCAAATGGAGCTATGCCGATTATGGAAAAGCGATACCTGCAGTCAATGAACTGCCGGCACAATAAATATGGTACGTTACCTCATACGACGATCGTGTTACGGCCTGCTGGTCCTGCTGGGCGTTGTCGTAGCGGTATTCTTCCTGTTCCAGGGATTCGGCGATCCGTCGCGTCTCGTTATCGGGCAGCGGGCTGATGCAGCGACGCAGGATAATATTCGTAAAGAGCTCAACCTCGACCAACCCCGCTGGAAGCAATTCGTCTATTATCTGGACGACATTTCCCCCATCGCGATCCATACCCGCGAGGGGATCCGGGAAAAAGGACTGAAAGGGATCTTCATCGGCGGAAATACCTGCCTGGCGATTAAATGGCCCTATCTGCGAAGGTCGTACCAATCAAAAAAAGAAGTGTGGGACATTCTGATGGCTGCGTTACCCGGAACGATGCTCCTCGCCACCGCCGCCATGCTATTGGCCACGGTCCTGGGCATTGGCCTCGGGGTGCTGGCAGCGGTGAAGAAGGGCACCTGGCTGGATACCTCGGCGATTGTCGCCAGCGTGATCGGCATCTCGGCCCCCTCTTTCTTCATGGGGATCGTTATCGCATACGTATTCGGGTTTGTGCTCAGCGACTGGACAGGCCTGCACATGACAGGCAGCCTCTTCGATACGGATCCGTTCACCGGCCGTCATCTGCAGCTGGGGAATCTCATCCTGCCGGCCTTTACACTGGGCATCCGGCCACTGGCGATCATCGCTCAGCTCACCCGCGGCGCCTTACTCGATGTCCTCGACCAGGATTATATCCGCACGGCCTATGCCAAAGGACTTTCTCCTCGTGTGGTCATTGGAAAGCATGCTTTACGGAATGCCATGAACCCCGTGATCACGGCTATTACCGGCTGGTTTGCCGAATTGCTGGCGGGGGCGTTCTTTGTCGAGACAATATTCGGCTGGAACGGGATTGGAAAAGTGACGGTTGATGCCCTGGAAAAGCTTGATTTCCCCGTGGTCATGGGATCCGTGCTGGTGACTTCCTGCTTTTTTATCGTGGTGGGACTGCTGTCGGATCTGTTATACGGCTGGATTGATCCGAGAGTGCGGCTCACTTAATGACGACCTCCCGGATCACCTGTTCCTCCAATGCCTCATTGACGAGCTGGATGATCCTTTCTTTTTGAAATAATAGCTCCTGGCGGAGCGGAGCGACCGATGTGTTAATATAAAGTGTCTGCCCGTGGATGCTTATCTTATCGGTATAGCGCGCAACGGTCTTGCCCATGATCTTCTCCCAAACATCGCCAATCTGCAATGCCTGTATATCACCCTTTAACCGACTTTGATGAAGGAATTTTTTTAATGCGTCTCCTAATGAATGTTCACCCATAGGCGCAAGGTAGGAAAAGCTTTAAGAGTAGCCAGCATAATCAGCGCTCCTGTTATACACATGAGGACAAACATCAGTACGGGCTTCTTCTTCTCCCCGGTTCTGATGTCCCGTACAGGTCGCTCCTGTTCAGCTAAAATATTCCGCCGGCATTCGTATTGGGGAAGGATGCCTGCAATGAGGTTATAACCGGTCTCACTGAACATCCATTCTTTAGGGGAAAAAAAGATGGGTTTCACTTCCTTGATGTCTTCTTCTTCCAACAACAGAGAATTCTTGAGCAGATCGGCGGCGTATAAACGCAAACCCTCTTTGTTGGCCTTAATGAGGCCATATTCTCCGGTATCGTCTACGGAATAAGAAAAATAAGCGTTATCGGGGCTATTCGTTTCTTCTATTCGCCGGATAGAAGATTCAAGGTCGGATGGCATAGCAGTCAATTTTCTTCAGGTGTTTTATCAATATAAATATATGGTTTTTTTATCACCGATTCCCATTAATGAGGTAAAAAAATGTACATAATTATTGTTAATGCAGATGCGGGCAGAGAAGATTCAGAGTGCAATGATCTGGCAGCGGACGGACAATTTATCCAGCTGCTGCCGGATGCGCCCGGCATGGGTATCGGTGATAAAGATCTGACCGTCACCCTGTAGACAGACCTTGTTCAGCAGATTATGCATCCGGATCTCATCCAGTTTTTCGAATACATCGTCCAGCAGCAGGAGGGGGGAGAAGCCCTTATCCGCTTTCAGGGTCTCATATTCGGCCAGTTTGAGCGCAAAGAGGAGGCTCTTCCGCTGCCCCTGGGAGGCGATGGATTTGAAGGGCTGATCGCTGAACTGGAAGGCGATATCGTCTTTATGGATCCCATTACCGGTGCGCTGGAGATAGAGATCCCTTTCCAGTCCTGCCCGCAACAGGTCAGGCAACGACGTCTGCAACAACTGACTTTCATACGAAAGCGCCAGGGGCTCTTCGGAACCGGCGATGAGGGTATAAAACCGCCCGGCGAGGGGCAGGAAATCGGTCAGGAACCGGTGTCGCCGCTCGAACAGCCTGACCCCGGGCCGGATCAGCTGTGAATCGTAGACCTCCAGCAGGCTCCGGTTAGTCAGCCTCCTGTCGGGCAGCGATTTCAGAAAGCCGTTGCGCTGCTGCAAGACCTTGTTGTATTCGATGAGGTTTTGAAGGTATTCGGGGTCGAGTTGGGAAAGGAGGGCATCGAGGAAACGTCGCCGCTCTTCACTGCCGCCGGTGATGATCTGAATATCGTCCGGGGCGATGATCACACAGGGCAGCCGGCCTATATGCCGGGAAAACTTCTCATACGGCTCCCCATCCGCCAGGAATTCCTTTTTCCCGGTCTCCCGGAGGATACAGACGATATCGGTTTGTTTACCCTCCAGCTCGAAATGGCCTTCAATCCGAAAGCCCGCGGCGCCTTTTTGTACATTCTGCTGGTCGGAACGGGTAAAATAGCTTTTGGTAAAGCACAGGTAGTACAAGGCATCCAGCAGGTTGGTCTTGCCGACGCCATTATTGCCGCAGATCCCGACGATCCTTTCGTCAAACCGAAAGGTCGCCTGGCTGTAGTTCTTGAACTGAATGACTGATATGTCTTTTACGCTGAGCAACGCCAAATGATTCGGCCGCAAAGTATTATCTTTCCGTGAAACAAATCGGATTTCACCGTATATTTGCCCCCGCCCGACCAAGATGCGGAGGCACGGGCTTTTTATTAAAAAAACGTTACTACCAGTGGCTACTAAGTTTTCAAAAGAGACCTACCTGTATTGGTACGAATTGATGCAGCTCATCCGCCAGTTCGAACTGATGGCAGAAGAAAAGTATAAGATGGACGGCAAGATCCGCGGCTTCTTTCACGCCTATATAGGCCAGGAGGCGATTGCTGCGGGATGCATGACGGCCACCAAAGCCGACGATCCCTTTATCACCGCCTACCGCGATCACGGGCTGGCCCTTTCCAAAGGCGTCAGCGCCAATGCCTGTATGGCCGAATTATACGGCAAGGCGACGGGCGCGGCCAAGGGTAAAGGCGGCAGCATGCACTTCTTCGGCGTAGATGTAAAATTTTTCGGCGGTCATGGCATCGTAGGCGCGCAGATCGGTACAGGTGCCGGACTCGCTTTTGCAGAAAAATATAAAGGCACGGATAACGTTTCACTGACCTTCTTCGGAGATGGCGCAGCCCGTCAGGGGATGCTGCACGAAACGTTCAACCTGGCTATGCTGTGGAAGCTGCCGGTCGTATTCATCTGCGAAAACAACAACTACGCCATGGGGACCTCTGTAGAGCGGACCTCCAATGTCGTCGATATTTACAAACTGGCAGACGCCTATGAAATGCCCGCGGATTCTATCGACGGGATGAGCGCTGAAGCCGTTCATGAAGCTGTCGCCCGCGCCGTGAAAAGAGCCCGCGAGGGAGATGGCCCGACTCTTTTGGAAATCAAGACCTACCGGTATAAGGGCCATTCCATTTCCGATCCGCAGAAATACCGGACGAAGGAAGAAGTGGACGAGTACAAGGCGAAAGATCCTATCCAGATGGTGCTGGATACGATCCTGTCAAAGAAATACGCCAGCCAAGAAGAGATCGACGCAATCAATGCCCGGGTCGGCCAAACGATCACAGAATCTGTTAAATTCGCCGAAGAATCACCCTGGCCGGATGACTCAGAGGTATTGAAGGATGTATATATCGATAAAAACTATCCGTTCATCGTCGATTAAAACCGATAAAAGCCAAATAAAACAATAAGATGTCAGAGATCAAACACCCTGCACACCTCGAAGAAGAGAAAAATCCAATCGCTGATCTTCAGAATGCGTGGGATCGGTATGGTAAGATAGTCAGCTATGCGCTGCTGACGATCGTTGTGATCGTCGCAGGACTTATCGCTTACCACAACCTGGTCAGCGAACCCAATGAAAAGAAAGCTACGGAAGCCATGTTCAGAGCTGAACAATATTATCGCCTGGATTCTGCCCGCCTGGCGCTCAACGGCGACAATATCAACGCAGGTTTTCTTAAAGTCATTTCCCGTTACAGCGGCACGAAGGCAGCCAATCTGGCCGCTTTTTATGCAGGCAGCTGTTACCTTAAGATGGGCGATTATAACAATGCGGTTAAATACCTGAAAGACTTTTCTACTTCTGTACAGGAACTGCAGGAACGGGATTATGGCCTGCTCGGCGACGCTTATTCGGAGTTGGACCGGAAGGCGGAGGCTGCTGAGCAATACAAAAAAGCCGGAACGTATTTCGAAAAAGACGAACTTCTCTCTCCCGAGTATCTCTTCCGTTCGGGCTATTTGTATGAGAGCATGGGCAAGAACCAGGACGCTATCGCCATGTATCGCCTGATCAAGGACAAATATCCTACGTCACAACGAGGCACCGATATCGATAAATACCTGGCGAGACTGGGCGTCACTCAATAAATTTTTTTTTATGGCAGAGGTTGCCAACAGTAATTTGTTGAACACAAGCGCGGGCTTGCAGGGAGTGAAAGGCGCAACAGTGGTCATCTTCCGGACGGAATGGAATGATGCGATCGTCGGAGCGCTGGAAAAAGGATGCCGCCAAGCATTGGAGGCTGCAGGCGCTGTTTGCAGAGTGATCACCGTACCCGGTGCTTTCGAGATCCCATTTGGCATCAGAGCCTACTGGGATGTACATAAATACCGGGACGACCGCCCGAAGGCCTTTATCGCCCTGGGTTGTGTCCTGCGGGGCGATACCCCCCATTTCGAGTATGTATCCGGGGCCGTAACGGACGGTATTTTGCAACTGAATATGACCATGCCCATTCCCACGATCTTCGGCGTTCTGACGGTAGATAACCAGCAGCAGGCGGACGAACGGATCGGGGGCAAACATGGCCACAAAGGAGAAGAAGCAGGTATTACGGCATTGAAGATGATTGCCCTCCAAAAAAGTATGTGAAGATCCAGTTATTCATACCATGCTTCGTGGATCAGCTCTATCCACAGACGGCTTTCAATATGGTGAAAGTGCTGGAGAAGGCTGGGGTACAAGTGGAATACAATACCGAACAGACCTGCTGCGGCCAGCCCGCCTTCAATGCGGGGTTCAGAGACGAAGCCCGCGACGTCTGTACAAAATTTCTGAAAGATTTTTCCGGATCTGAATACGTAGTCGCGCCGAGCGCAAGCTGCGTCGGCTTTGTCCGGAATTACTACTCGACATTATTTGATAACTCCTCCCTCCATAATGATGTCCGCGACCTCCAAAAACGGACCTTCGAATTTTCTTCTTTTCTGGTGAATGTGCTGGGCGTGGAAGATGTCGGGGCATCCCTCTACGGGAAGGCCACTTACCATGATTCCTGTGCCGGGTTAAGAGAATGCAGGATCAAGGAAGAACCGCGGAAGCTGCTGTCCCATGTGAAGGGGCTCGAATTAGTGGAGATGAACGATGTGGAGACCTGTTGCGGTTTCGGCGGCAGCTTCGCCGTTAAGTTCGAATCCATTTCAGTGGCCATGGCCGACCAGAAAGTCAACAACGCCCTGCAGACGGGCGCCGACTATATCATCTCCACCGATCTTTCCTGCCTCATGCACCTGGACGGGTATATCCGGCACAAGGGATATCCCATCCGCACCATGCATATTGCCGACGTACTGGCAAACAGCTAATCATTAGTTCCTAAGAGTAGATCAACAACCGCCTTTTGTTCAGGAATGGGCAAAAAAATAAGACCACCCATATAACCTAAGTTATCGGATGGTCTTGACCCTTAAAACAACCTGTCGCAAGCGTTAAATAGGGTTAAAACCAGGCCTCGAAATTATATACGTAAGACGATAACTTCTGGATTTAAAAAAACCTACTTTATTTATTCAGTAGATTTCTATTGATAGTCAATGTTTTATGATTTCGGCATCAAAACCGTATCGATGACGTGGATCACGCCATTGCTCTGGTAGACATCTTTGATGGTGATCTTCGCCATTCCGCCGTTCTCGTCCTTCAGGATGAGATGCTTGCGACTGTGAAGGGGCCTGCGCCTTCCAGCGTTTCGACCAGACCCGCGGCTTTTACGCCAGCAACCAGCGTGGTATGATCTTTTGAATTAACGGCATTTTCAACGATATTCTTCGACGGATACATCGGAGCGCCTCCGACCTGTACGGTCGTTTCCTGAGCAAATGCGGTGTTCATCAATATGGCGGCAAACATGAACAAGCCTATTTTTTTCAATAGTTGCATAAAATGAAATTGATTTTTTTCTCGATTGATAATTTTGTTTCTTGCGCTTGTTACATGTAACCGACAGCATTACATACGGGAATACGTTTCATTATTGATTGCCGTCATTCAAAAAAACTTCTATATGGCGCATTGGCTCATTAAGTCAGAACCTTCTGTTTATAGCTGGGAACAGTTCGAAAAAGACAAGCAAACCTTTTGGGACGGCGTTCGCAATTATGCCGCTCGCAATTTTCTGAAAGAGATGAAAAAAGATGATGAGGTCTTCTATTACCATAGTAATGAAGGAATGGAGATCGTCGGTATTGCCAAAATCGTGAAAGAACATTACCAGGATCCAACCACCGAAGAAGATGCATGGGTAGTCGTCGATCTGAAACCCGTTCGTCAGTTGCATCACCCCGTTAGTTTAGCGGCCGTCAAGGCAGAACCAAGGCTGGCCAATATGGCTCTCGTCCGGCTGAGCAGGCTGTCGGTCGGGCCGGTGACCGATCAGGAATGGGCCGTGGTGCTGGAAATGGCGGGAGAGAAATAAAAAGTGAAGAGTTTTATTTATTTTGCAACCCTATGGCAAGCCTATCCGATAAGAAAAAGATCGTAGTCCTCACCGGCGCCGGCATCAGCGCCGAGAGCGGCCTGAAGACATTTCGGGATTCCGATGGATTGTGGGAAGGCTATGAAGTGACGGAAGTCGCTACTCCCCGGGCCTGGCGGAAGAATCCCGCCCTGGTGCTCGATTTTTACAATATGCGGCGGCGCGATGTGGCCAGGGCCGAGCCGAATGCGGCCCACCTGGGGCTGGCGGAACTGGAAAAAGATTTTGACGTTCATATCATTACGCAGAACATCGATGATCTGCACGAAAGGGCCGGCAGCACGAAAGTGATGCACCTGCACGGCGAGATCTTCAAGATGCGCAGCGAATCCGATGAGACGCTGATCTATGATATCCGGGAAGACATTCTCCCGGGACATAAGGCGGAAGACGGCGCACAGCTGCGGCCGCATATCGTTTGGTTCGAGGAGGCGGTGCCGATGATCGCGCAAGCGGTGCCGCTGGTGCGGTCGGCGGATATTTTTGTCGTGGTGGGGACTTCGCTGGTGGTGTATCCGGCGGCGGGGCTGGTGGATTATGCGCTGCCCGGCGCGCATAAGTTCATTGTGGATAAGAAGATCCCGTATACGTCGCCTATTCATAACCTGACAACGATCGAGTTGCCGGCTTCGCAGGGGGTGAAGGTGCTGCAGGAGAAACTGCGCTTATTAAAATAAACCGCTAATGCCGCCAACCCCATTTTTATACTTTTCCTAACAAGACTTGTTCTAATATTGCAGCCAGATGGGCCTATTTAAGAAGTTTTTACTTTTCGCAGGACTGATCCTGGCGACGTCCGGTGCATTTTCCCAGGAAGTTTTCCCCTCCGTGCAGCGATTAGAGGATTACTGTAAGTTAACGGCCCCCATCGGGTACAGCCCCCAGTTGAATGTGCTGATGCTGACGCCCAAGGGGAACTTTCACTATCTTTTTCCCTTTTATCATGCCTTCCGCGATGAGCAGAAATTTAAAAAGATCTACTCCGACAAGGGCTTCTATGATGAAATGAGCCAGTACTTCGCCTTTATCGGCGATTATGAAACGGCCATGCAATTCCTGATCAGAAGCTATGACACCCTCGATGAGGTGTCCACCCGGAAGATATACAAGACGGCGGCAGGGCTGAAGGATATCACGCATGTCAATGCCCGCAGCTATATTCACCTGGCGGCCAAAAACCGGCGCGTGATCATGATCAACGAGGCTTTCTCCAAACCCCTCCACCGCGCCTTCACGCTATCCTTGCTGGAGGATCTGTACCGGCAGGGATTTCATTATCTGGCGATGGAAATGCTGGATAACTTTTCCAATCATACGCTGGACAAGGTGACGATGCACACCGGGTATTATGCAGGAGAACCCGTCGCCAGTGAATTGATCCGTCAGGCCCTGTCTATCGGCTATACCCTGGTGTCGTATGAGGATACCGCCGCAGGCGACCACACGGCCAGTCAACGGGATTCCATCCAGGCCGCCAATATCTATGCTGTTATCCAACAGGATTCTACTGCTAAGATCCTGGTGCATGCATCGTACGAGCATATCAGCAAGAAGCCAGGTGCTAATGGGTATATCCCGATGGCATTAGCCTTCCGGCGTATGTCGGGCATCGACCCGCTGACGATCGATCAGACTGACATGACAGAGGAGAGCAATTTCGCCTACGGTCGCGTTATTTACCAGGCTTACATCGCCCGGTTCCCGCTGACCGAGCCGTCCATCGCACTGGTCGACGGTAACCCCATCAATGTGACCGATAAGGATTTGTATGATCTCTGCGTGATCCATCCGCCAACGACCTATAAGGATGGCCGGCCAGAATGGCTGAGCCTGGGCGGAACACGAAAGCCGGTAACGCTCAAGCCGCCAACTGCAGGCGTGTACTTAGTGCAGGGTTATTATCAGAATGAATTCGAATTGAATAACAATACGGCCTGGAACCTCGTGCCGGCGGACCAGACCTATATCACCAACGGCAAGAATAGCTACATGCTCTACCTGAGAAAAGGGAAATACAAAATATTTTTCCGCGACATCAATTACCAGATCCTCAATGTTTTGTCGGTCGAAGTCAATTAGCTCTGTTAACTTCCCTTATTCATCCCAGGGCAGGCATAACGCTCCTCTCAAACCTGATTCCCTGCGCAGCAAGCTCCTCCAGCACCGGCCCATATAACTCCGGCACAATCGGGATTTGAAGCCCCGTCAGCTTGATCCTCCCTTCCAGCACCAGCCGTGCCGCGATCCCCAGCGGCAATCCAACGGTTTTGGCCATAGCCGTGTTGAGATGATCCTGCCCCTTGACCACCAAAGTGCTTCTTTCAACCCATCTCTCTCCCTCCCTGATGAACCCGATCTCATGCTGCATGACGATCATGTCCTTATCGTATGGCTGCATGGCCAGCCGGGTTTCCAGCAGGTATTGCAAGATATCGGCGGAAGTAGTAGCTCCGGCCGGCAGGCTTTCCGACCCGAAAAACCCCAGAAAGTCATAAAGCGGTTTGTTCTCCGCGGTGATCAGCGGTAGCAAGGCGGCTGACCAATCAGCGAATGTCCTGATCCCCTGAAGAAGAGGACGCCGGTCATCCGTCAATCCGGCTCTGACGATCGGGCCCCAGGCGCGGCAAAAATCGGGGTGACGCAGGGTCGTCCGGATGAAGCTGGAAACCTCCTGCAGCCCGTAAAGGTCGATATAAGGCATCGAATCCCGGTTGGGATACCAGGCCAGCGGACCGACTCCAGGCACCGCAATGGAGCCGCCCCCCTCCCACAAGTCGGGGTAAGCGCGTGTTACGATCTGCCCATCAGCCTTATACCGGGCGCCGGCCGACCCGGCCAGGACCACATTGCGGGGATTCCAGCTGATCTTATAATGCCAGGGGTTGTCGTCACTCTCCGGGGCGACCAATCCACCGGTATGCGAATGGAAGGAAACGATGTGCTGGTTGTCACCCGCCTTTATCTCCCCGATCAGCTGCAGGGCGCTCATATGATCGATACCCGGGTCAAGGCCCATTTCGCAGAGGAACAGCAGACCGTTCTCCCGGATAGCCGGCGCAAGCCCACGGATGGAGTCATCTACATAGGAGGCCGTCAGGAGATTGCGCCTGTTTTTGAGACAGGATAGCGCCACCTGGTAATGCAAGGCGGGGGGCAGCAGGGAAATGACGATATCCGCCTGTTGAACCAAAGCATCCCTTTGCTCCTCTTGTGCGACATCGATCGCGACGGCCCTGGCACAGGATGCAGCGCCGATCTTCGACTCGGCCAGGGGCAGGTTGGTTTCCGCGACGATTAGCCGCCAATCCCGTTCCGTAGCCACACCAATGAGGTATTGGATCAAACTGGTGGCTGATTTTCCGGCGCCGAAAAGAAGAATCTCCTTCATATTGTTTTGTTAACTGGCTGCTAACAGGCAATCTATTAAACTTTTTTGGCATAATTCTGTCTGACTGTAAGGAATATGCCCAATCCAACTTCCATAACATCCGGTATTAGGCGCTTTAAGGGGCCCTGGAACGAGACCACGGCAGCCCATCTGTTGCGGCGTACGATGTTCGGCGTCAAACGATCGGACCTGGCCTATTTCCTCAAAAAGTCGCCTAAAAAAGCAGTCAGGGAACTGGTCTATGCATCCGACCCCATACCGTCGGCCCCCATCAATAATTACAACGATGACAAATATACCGATCCCGAAATAGCGGCAGGCGATGATTGGACGATGTCCCTGAAATACGACGGCATGAACAACGGCCGGCGCAAGAATTCCTTCAAATCCTGGTGGCTGGGACTGATGATCAACCAGAACAGGAGTCTCCGGGAAAAAATGCTGTTGTTCTGGCACAACCATTTTGTCACCGAGACGAATACGGTTGACAATGCCTTGTTCTGCTACAAGTATAATACCCTGTTGCGCGAACATGCACTGGGGAACTTCAGGGAATTGGTGAAGGCGATGACGACCGAACCTGCCATGCTCCGATACCTTAACGGGTATGCCAATTCGAAAAAGGCGCCGGATGAAAATTATGGCCGGGAATTGCAGGAGTTGTTCACCGTTGGCAAAGGGCCCGGCTCACATTACACGGAATCGGATGTCAAGGCGGCCGCACGGGTGCTCACCGGCTATACGGTCAATTACAAGACGTATACTTCTTCCTTCGACCCTAACCGGCATGATGAAGGGGATAAACAATTTTCGGCTTTTTACGGCAACACAGTGATCAAGGGAATAAAGGGAAAGGATGCCGTGGCGGAACTGGATCAGATGCTCGATATGATCTTTGCCCGGGAGGAAGTGTCGCTGTTTCTGTGTCGCAAGCTATATCGCTTCTTTGTTTATCACACCATAGACGACGAAACGGAACAACAGGTCATCCAACCGCTGGCGAAACTATTCCGTAAAAAAGACTATGCTATTCAGCCGGTGCTCGAAGAACTGTTATGCAGCCGCCATTTTTTCGATCCCGCCAATAATGGCAGCATGATAAAGAGCCCGGTGGATTTTACCGTCGGCTTATGCCGGGAATTCGATGTCGCCTTCCCTGATGCCGCCGAATATGCCGATCTGTATGGTTTTTGGGAACAGGTCCGCAACCAGGCGGCCGGCCTGCAGCAGAATATCGGCGATCCGCCCAATGTAGCAGGCTGGCAGGCCTACTACCAACTACCGGAATACGACAAGCTCTGGATCAGCTCGGACACCTTGCCAAAACGGAATGTCTTCTCAGACCGGATGATCAATGGCGGCCTGGGCCGTAACGGAAAAAAGGTGGTGATCGACCCGGTGGCTTTTGCCGCCGGTCTGCCGGAACCCGGCGACCCGGACCGACTGATCGCCGACTCGGTACATGCCCTCTACAGCGTCGAACTGCCGATGGAAGAATTACAATTCATCAAGACGAATATTCTGCTGTCCGGATTGGTTGGCATGGCCTCGGACCATTATTGGACGAATGCCTGGAAGGCTTACCAACGTATCGGATCTTCGGGGTCCTCGGAAAAAGTACCCCTCGATCCGAAACATCCTATGTCTGCCCTTCGGGCAAACGACCCTGCGGTTCGTTTTGAACCCGACGACAAGACAGCGAAGAATACCGTGACAAATAAGCTCAAAGCGTTATACCGGCACCTGATGGATATGCCCGAATATCAATTAATGTAAAACAAACCAGCATGAAGCGTAGGGATTTCATCCGCAAAACATTGCCCGCTCTCACATTGCCCGTCGTATTACCATCACTGGTACACGGAATGTCCTTTCGCGCATGGGCCGGTAGCCCTTTATTAGGGTCAGCTGCACGCGGACTGGGCGAGGGCAGGGTAGTGGTCCTGATCCAGCTGAATGGCGGCAATGACGGGTTGAATACCGTGATCCCATTGGGATCCTATGACGCTTATCACGCCGCGCGTGCCAATATAGCTATTCCCGAAAATAAGATATTGCGATTAAAGGGCTTCGACCAGACCGGATTGAATCCGGCCATGCCGGAAATGCAGTGGCTCTTCGAAGCGGGCAAGCTGGCCATCATCCAGAGTGTCAGCTATCCCCAACCTAATTTTTCACACTTCAGGGCAACGGATATCTGGCTCACCGGGGCGGATGCCGGGCAAATATTATCGACGGGCTGGGCCGGCCGTTACCTGGATGAGCGATATCCGCAATTCCCCCGGAACTATCCCAATCCGGACATGCCCGATCCGCTGGCCATACAGGTGGGTTCACTGGTGTCCCCGGCGTTACAGGGACCAGGGTTGACAATGGGGATGGCCATCAGTAATCCGAACAGCTTTTACGACCTGATCAATGATAAATCCGAGCCCGTGGCGGATTCACGTTCCGGCGATCAGCTGGCTTATATCCGTGAGATGGCCGTCAAGACAGATCAGTATGCCGGGGTCATCAAGGCCGCGGCGCAGAAGGTGACGAAACAGTCGGATTGCTATCCTGCTGCCAACAAGAACCCGCTGGCCGACCAGTTGAAGATCGTGGCAAGGCTGGTAGCGGGAGGATTGAGGACCCAATTTTACCTGGTGAGCATGGGCGGTTTTGATACGCATGCCCGACAGGTAGAGCCGACAGATCCGACGACCGGCGCACATGCCAGACTGCTGGCCAAATTATCGGAGGCCATCAATGCTTTTCAGGACGATCTTACTTTATTGGGGGTCGGTGACAGGGTGATGGGAATGACGTTCTCGGAGTTCGGCAGAAGGATTCAATCGAATGCCAGCGGCGGGACTGACCATGGAGCAGCAGCGCCGGTATTTGTATTTGGAGAGAAAGTACAGGGCGGCGTCATCGGCCAGAATCCGTCATGGCCGGATAAACTGACGGTCAATGATAATATTGCCATGCAATACGATTTCCGGTCGGTGTACAATACGTTGCTGGAAAGTTGGTTCCTGTCGGATGCGACAACCGCCGAAACCGCCCTCCTGAAAAAATATCCTTCTCTGGCGTTGATCCAACAGCATGCGTAACCAGCGTCGGGCGAATGCTTCCGATCACACGATCACACGCGGAGCTTAATCGCGCTCCAGACGGACCTCGCCCAGGTCTTTATCGATACCGGGCCTGACGGTCATGTCGTAGCGGCTACCTCTATAGGGGGCATTCGTCTCGACGGATACCTGCCATTCGCCAGGGTTAATGGAACGCAGGTAATATTCCCCCTGTACATTTGTCATCTCCACTGAGTCGTGCCCCTGGATCGCCCAGACCCTGTCTACAGCAGTTGTCGGAAACACCCGGACGTGAAAAGAAGCAGTCTGCATCAGCCTGACCGCATGAATACTCGAAATCCCAATAATAACCAAAACTAATTGCACGATTGTATTTCTCATTTCAATTCCATTTTTGATACTCAATTAAGCACAACTGCTTCATCAATGCATTTGACCGATGATCTTGCTACAGGCTTTTAAAAGAGTAAACCGGCGACAGGGGGTTGAGAATGCGTAGTTTTCAACTACTATGCCAATTAGGGAGAATGGCAGGAAATTATATGTTAATGAATCATTAGTAATAATTTATAAACCAGATTCGGATAGACCGAGTTCTTTGGAATTGATCAGTGTGATCTTATATTCTACCTTGACGCCGCGAGGGCTCTTAGGCGCCTCCTGCATCAATGCCATACCGGGGCCGACACCATGGAAATATAAATTTTCAGTTTTGTAGGTTTTCTTGTTCGCCTGGATGTATTGCACTTCCACCACCACGAGATCCAGAGGATAGGCCGACTTGTTGGCAACAGTGACCTGGAGGTTGGAGATGCCCCCAAACGTACCTACCTCATACTTATTCGCTCCGACAGACACCTGGCTGGCCAGGCTCACTTTCAGCGATCCTTTATCGGCTGCATCGGAGTTGTCCGCCGCATCCGCCCGGTGTACGGTCTCGCGATGAACGACCGCAAGGCCGGTTGCCGAAGAGTCGGTCCTGCTCACTGGTGATACGGCCTGGTTGCCGGGCATAATAGCTTTTTGCCTGGACGCCGCCGTTTTCCCTGTCTTTCCGATAGCCGGGGTCGTAGAAGACGCGACAGAGATCGAAGCCGGAGAAGTTGCCGAACCAGAATGGTCCCGGTTTTGGGTAACCGCAGTCGGATCATCCTGCTGCACCTGGGGCGCAGTGGCGCCAGGCGAAACGACGGGCGGCACCGGCAGTGGCTGCGCCGTAGTAGGCGTAATGGAAGATTGACTGTTATTGGTTGAGGAAGCCAGTTTCGGCAATCCCGAAGTATCCTTGTTGATGGACAGACCGATGAAGATACCGCTGGCCAGCAAAACCAAAATTCCCACGCCGATAAGGACGGGTTGTATAATGGCTGGCTTATTCCGGGGTCTGGGGCGGGGTATTAATTCCCCATCCGCATCCACTACCGGGCGAACAAACTCCCGCGCAGGTTCCGCACGAACCTCCCGTACAGGCTCCGCACGAACCTCACGCACAGGCTCCCGGGGTGTTGCAAGAACGCTCTCCCGAACCGTGACAGGCGCGGCTGCGGCGCCAGGCATCGTCACATAGATGGTGCGCTTACGCGTCGTCGTGGATTGATCTTCCGAATAAAGAGGAGTAGATGTGAGGGTAGCCGCCGGCTTTTTGTAAAAACGATCGAAAGGCTGCTCCTCCACTACAGGCGCGAACGCGCTCAATTCACCGACTTCGGAAGGATACCGCCATGCGGCACTCTTGCCTTCTACCCATACCAGGTCATAGGCTTTAAGACCCTTTGTCTTTAAATCGTCTAAAGAATAGGGGCCGCTTTGTTTATTATCGCGTAAAAGCAGATACATCATGATCCGTTATCCGGTTAAGAGGTATAAAATGAATTCAATTCGGTACAGAAAAACTGCAAAAATTTCACCGGATATTGTGAAGGGTAAGTTATACTTGTTATACTTGGGCAGGGAGTCAAAGGGGAAATGACAGCACAAATATAACATTTCCACGGATAATAAAAGAGCGTTAACGAATCTTTATGGCAAGATTTGCTCATATAACCAATTGTACCGAAATTGTTGCCTGATCGGACCGATGGTTCGGTCTGATTATCAAACAGAAAACCCTCACTAATGGATGCTGCGCTTCAGAAAAAAATTAATGTTTGGCTGACAGGCAATTATGACCAGGCAACGAAGGATCAGGTTAGCCGTTTGCAGCAAGAAAACCCTAATGAATTGACAGAGAGCTTCTACCGCAATCTGGAATTCGGAACCGGCGGATTGCGGGGGATCATGGGAGTGGGTACTAACCGGCTGAATAAATATACGGTCGGAATGGCTACTCAGGGATATGCGAACTACCTGAAAAAATCTTTCCCTGATCTGCAGGTAAAGGTGGCCATTGCCCATGACAGTCGTAATAACAGCCGCTTTTTTGCGGAGACCGCTGCTAACGTTTTCGCAGCCAATGGGATAAAGGTGTTTTTGTTTCAATCTTTGCGACCCACGCCCGAACTTAGTTTTGCCATCCGGCACCTCCACTGCCAGGGCGGACTGGTCTGTACGGCTTCACACAACCCTAAGGAGTACAATGGCTATAAAGCGTATTGGGACGACGGTGGACAGCTCGTTCCCCCTCATGATAGCAATGTCATTGCCGAAGTGGAAAAGATCGCCGGCATCGACGAAGTAAAATGGGGTGGGGGTGAAATGAATATCACGATGATCGGAAAGGACGTCGATGAGGCTTATATCGCGATGGTGCGCAGCCTGTCGGTCTATCCTGAGGTCATTGAGCGCCAGCATAACCTGCGAATTGTCTATACGCCCATCCACGGTACGGGCATTAAACTGGTGCCGGAGGTGTTACAGCGTTTCGGCTTTACTAATGTGCATGTTGTCGATGAACAGGCTACGCCCGACGGAAATTTCCCGACCGTCATTTATCCCAATCCCGAAGAAAGCGAGGCCATGAACATCGGACTGCGTAAAGCACAGGCGATCGATGCCGATATTTTACTGGGAACGGATCCCGACGCAGATCGGGTAGGCATTGCCGTAAAAGACAAGAAAGGTCAATGGATTCTGATGAACGGCAACCAGACTGCGGTCCTTGCCTTCAATTATATGATCGAAGCCCGCAAGGCAAAGGGCATCGCCGGACCACACGATATGGTGGTGAAGACGATCGTGACGACGGACCTGATCGACGAGATCGCCCGGCAGAGCGGGATAAAATGCTATAACGTCCTGACGGGCTTCAAGTGGATCGCCGAGCTGATCAAGGAAAAAGAGGGGCAGGAAAACTATGTCATCGGCGGCGAAGAAAGCTATGGACTGATGATCGGCAGCCAGATAAGAGATAAGGATGCGGTCAGCGCCGTAGCGCTGCTGTGCGAAATGGCGGCCTATGAAAAAGACAAAGGGCGCAGCCTGTATGATAAGCTAATCGACTTATATGTCCAATTCGGTTTTTACAAAGAATCTCTGATCTCCATTACCCGCAAGGGAATGAACGGACAAAAGGAAATTGCGGAGATGATGAGCGCCTATCGCAGTCACCCCCCCGTAGTCGTCAATGGCTCACCGGTCGTGCAATTGCTGGACTATGAATCGCGCACGGGTAAGAACCTGCAGACCGGCGAATCCTGGGCTATCGGGCTGCCTGCCTCCAATGTGCTGCAATTCATCCTGGCAGACGGCAGCAAGATCTCCGCCCGTCCATCGGGCACCGAACCGAAGATCAAGTTCTATTTCAGCGTGCACGCCAATCTGCCTGCCGCCGCTGACTATGACAGGGTTAACACCGAACTGGGTGCGAGGATCGATGGTATCATCCGGGACATGAACCTGAAAGGATAAACGCCCGTTCCATTGAATTCCTCAGATAGCCATCTGAAGAATTGCGACTAATAAAAACAAACTGGCGCCGAGGAGATTTGTGCGTGTAAACATACGGATTTCATTTAGGGTTACGAATAGGAAAGAGCTAAACTAAATACCAGACGCGAAACTGTCAATAGTAAAAATACTTAGGGGCCGCCGTTAAAGGGGCCCCTAAGTGTTTATTTTAGACGCTGTCAGACCTTATTTAAGCACTGCAGGTTACGCAACCATCTTCCATGCTGCATGTCGGACCGACCACATCCTCACCGGCCTCTGCGACGGCGACCTGCACTGCCGCCGGGTTCGCCAGGGGTTCGATCATCTTACCACCCTGCCGTTCGACGGTGAACTGTACGGCCTGTGTAGCCGCCTGCGTACGCAGGTAGTACATCCCGGTCTTCAATCCTTTTTTCCAGCCGTAAAAATGCATGGATGTCAGCTTATTCGCAGAAGGCGAATCGACAAAAAGATTGAGGGACTGGGACTGACAGATATAGGCGCCCCTGTCCGCGGCCATGTCGATGATGGTGCGCATTTTGATCTCCCAAACAGTCTTATAGATATCTTTTAAGTGCTGCGGGATTTCATCTATGGCCTGGATGGAACCATTGTTGAAGATGATCTTGGTCTTCATGTCATCGTTCCAGAGGTTGAGCTCGACCAGGTCTTTCAGCAGGTGCTTGTTCACCACGACAAATTCCCCGCTGAGTACCCTGCGTACATAGATGTTGGATGTATAAGGTTCGAAACATTCGTTATTGCCCAGGATCTGGGAAGTCGAAGCGGTGGGCATCGGCGCTACCAGCAGCGAATTGCGGATGCCAAATTTTACGACCTCGTCTTTCAGCCGGTACCAATCCCAGCGATGGGTGGGTTCTACGCCCCACAGATCGAACTGGAACTGACCTTTGGACGTCGGCGATCCGGCAAAGCTCTCATAAGGGCCTTCGATCTTCGCGAGATCCTTGGACGCTGTCATAGCGGCGAAATAGATGGTTTCGAAGATCTCCTTGTTGAGTCGTTTGGCGGCATCGCTTTCGAAAGGCAGCCTTAAAAGGATAAAGGCATCGGCCAGCCCCTGCACCCCCAGTCCGATAGGACGATGACGGGTATTGGAGTTGCGGGCCTCTTCGATGGGATAATAGTTGTGATCGATGATCTTGTTCAGATTCTTCGTCACTTCATAAGTCACATCATATAACTTCTGATGGTCGAACTGTCCGCCGTTGACAAAGCGGGGCAGCGCCAAAGAAGCCAGGTTACAGACGGCTACTTCATCGGGAGAGGTATATTCGATCACTTCCGTGCAGAGGTTCGAACTCTTGATGGTCCCCAGGTTCTGCTGGTTGCTCTTACTATTAGCC
Organism: Puia dinghuensis; assembly: GCA_026225275.1. GTDB lineage: Bacteria > Bacteroidota > Bacteroidia > Chitinophagales > Chitinophagaceae > Puia > Puia dinghuensis_B. Next base: position 34,145 of record JAMFSL010000074.1, on the reverse strand, counting down.
GAATCCTTATATAACAGATACGGCGTGCCCGTTTCGATCTGCGCATCCAGAATGGCGAACCACAGGTCCTGTGCCTTGACGGTGCGCCGCGCGCGGCCTTCCGCTTCATATTGTGTATACAGTGCTTCGAATTCGGGGCCCCAGGTTTCGGGCAGTCCCGGCGCTTCATGAGGGCAGAACAGGCTCCAGTCGCCGCCGGCCTCCACCCGTTGCATGAACAGGTCGGGCACCCAAAGGGCATAGAACAGATCTCGGGCCCTCATTTCGTCCTTGCCATGGTTCTTGCGCAGGTCGAGGAATTCAAATACGTCGGCATGCCAGGGCTCGAGATAGATCGCAAAAGCGCCCTTGCGTTTGCCGCCGCCCTGGTCTACATAGCGGGCGGTGTCATTGAATACGCGGAGCATCGGGATGATGCCGTTGCTGGTTCCGTTGGTACCGCCAATGTAGGAGCCGGTAGCCCGGATATTATGAATGGCCAACCCGATGCCGCCTGCCGACTGGGATATTTTGGCGGTCTGTTTCAGCGTGTCATAGATGCCGTCGATGCTGTCTTCTTTCATGGTCAGCAGGAAGCAGGAGCTCATCTGCGCCTTGGGTGTGCCGGCATTGAAGAGGGTAGGCGTGGCATGCGTGAACCAACGCTCACTCATCAGGTGATAGGTCTTGATGGCGTTCTCGATATCGTCGCGATGGATACCGATGGCGACCCGCATATACATATGCTGAGGACGTTCAACCACTTTCCCGTTGACCTTCAACAGGTAAGATTTTTCCAGTGTCTTGAATCCGAAATAGTCGAACCCATAGTCCCGGTCATAAATGATCGTCGAGTCCAACAATTCGGCATTTTCCTGGATGATCGCCCAGATATCATCCGCCAGCAGGGGAACATGTTTTCTGGTCTTGCTGTCGGTGCACTCATACAGCAGCCGCATCGTATCCGAGAAGCTCTTGATGGTGTTCTTATGCAGATTGCTCACCGCGATCCGACTCGCCAGCAGCGCATAGTCAGGATGTTTGACAGTCAGCGAGGCTGCCGTTTCGGCCGCCAGGTTATCCAGCTCCGTAGTGGTAACACCATCATAAAGCCCCTCGATGACCTTTTTAGCGACCTCGGTGGAGTTGACGAAGCGGCGGTCGAGGCCATAGCTGAGCTTTTCTATCCGGGCAGTGATCTTATCGAATTTGACGGATTCCGATTTTCCGATTCTCTTAACGACGAACATATATGATGAATTTAATGGGTTTGCGATCTGATCGGCTTATGATAGGCCCGTGGCCCGCTAAAAATCCTCTTCCAAACTGAAACTCTGTGACTCTTTAGTGGACATGACCCCCGACTTCTGGTAATCGCCGACCCGCTTTTCGAAGAAATTGGTCTTTCCCTGTAAGGAGATCATTTCCATGAAATCAAACGGATTGGTGGCATTGTACAATTTAGCACAACCCAGCTGGTCCAGCCAACGGTCCGCCACGAATTCGATATATTGCTGCATCAGCTTGGCATTCATGCCGATAAGATCTACCGGCAGCGCTTCGGTAATGAATTCCTTTTCGATCCTGACCGCATCCCCGATAATACCTATAACAGCTTCGTGGGATAGTTTGTTTTCCAGCATGCTATACAAAAGACAGGCAAATTCGCAATGTAAACCCTCATCGCGGCTGATCAGCTCGTTGCTGAAGGTCAGCCCGGGCATCAGACCCCTTTTCTTCAGCCAGAATATGCTGCAGAAACTGCCGCTGAAGAAAATCCCCTCTACGGCGGCAAAGGCGACGAGCCTTTCGGCAAACGATCCGTTCTCTATCCAGCGGAGCGCCCAATCGGCCTTTTTCCGGACGGCAGGCACGGTATCGATGGCATGGAAAAGCCGATGCTTTTCCTGCGGGTCTTTGATGTAGGTATCAATCAACAGGGCGTATGTCTCCGAATGGATATTCTCCATCATGATCTGGAAACCATAAAAACACCTGGCTTCCGGCAACTGCACCTCGCTCATGAAATTGACCGCCAGATTCTCATTGACGATGCCGTCGCTGGCGGCAAAGAAAGCCAGCACATGGGAAATAAAATGCCGCTCCCCATCGTTTAATTTATTCCAATACTGCAGATCACTGCCCAGGTCGATTTCTTCCGCCGTCCAAAAGCTGGCCTCGTGCTTCTTGTACATTTCCCACACTTTGGGATAGTTGATCGGCAGGATGACAAACCGATCTTTATTTTCCTTCAATAAGACCTCGTTTCCGTTCTCCATTGTTAATAGATTGCAGATGAATAAATTAGCCGGGGATGGTCCTCGGCCTTTAAAAAAACCACAATGGCTTGGGGGATGATTCCTTCAAAACCCTCTGACATACCACCTCGCGGCAGGGCTGTTGTTCGGAGAGTTTACCTCTCCGGTAAATAGCTAACTCAAAAATAACATTGCTAGGCTAAAAACAATGCTAAGTTTATCCACGGATGTGCATAGTTAAATCGCCCAATATGGGAGGGCTGGCTGACAGGCGATTACAACACTTTCTTCCGCATGGAAATGGCCAGGAGAGCCACCAGGAAGAGGTATTCCCCAATAGTATTGCTGAATTTGACAAAGGGCAGGTGGATACAACTCAGCAGCAGACCGGCCAGGAGAATCCCGTATGCCGCTTTCATGCGGCCCTGGTAGGTCCCAGCCGCTATCAACAATGGAAATAACCATTGTACCGCGTAATACTCACCCCGGTAAATAGGGGAGAAGAGGTCGGAGATCATATACAAACAGTAACCGAATAGGGCCACCCGGGCTACATCCTGGCGCCCAAAAGGCGCGTGAAGCCAATAAAAGAAGATGGTCAGGGCCGCGATCAGGAAAATAGCCGATAGGCCCAGAAAGGCCACCGATAATTTCCGGTGAAATATCAGTCTGACGAGCATGAAGAAATTGCCATTTTCCTTGTAGATCGGATCGTTTTGTTCTTTCGTTGCAGCATCAACGGCATCCATATTGATCCCTTCCCATTCTTTGAAATGGGGGTCGGGATCGTTGTGTTGTAGGACGGGATGCAGCTCCTGTTGAATAACGATCTGTTCCTGTACCATCTGCTCGTAATCCTTCCAGAGCCCGGATTCCCGCTTGTCGAGGACGGACCAGCCCAGCAAAATAATAACGGGCGCAAAAAAAGCGACTATCCATGAACGGGGGTAGCGCGGAATCAGGAATATAAATGGGATAAAAAAGACCAGTGTATTGACCCGAATGAGCAGGAGGCAGCCGGCGGCTGTTCCGGCAGCAAGCGCCCAGCCGATATTCCGGACCCTTTGCCAGCAGGCGAAGAACAGCATCGTGAACAGGGGGATGACGATATAGCTCTGTCCCACGGCTACATGATCTTTCCATGCGTTGGTCATCAGGAATAACAGGTATAGCCAACCGACCGCCAGCCGTTGTTTGTCGGTTGTTGACCATGAAAAAATAAAGATCACCATACCGGCCAGCGCGAGGTATTCAAATATCAGCCAAAATTGCTCGATTTGCGATTGGGGCAGATCGACCACCGGCGATAGCAGCTGTTCAAAAAAGGGTGAGGTCGTGGTGATAGAAGGGTGGGCCGCATCGAAATTGCCGGGATCGTAGTAACGAAAGCCGTCCCCCTTTTTCCATTTGTAAAAATACGGGGAGCCTTTGTCTTTGATGATCCTCGCGCCTACCACGCGATTGCGGAGATCTCCCGTGTATGACCTCTCATAGAGGATATCTCTTTTCAGCGCATGGGAAAAAACGAACAGACCGGCCATGACCAGGATGGTCCATTTCAGTGTCGAAACCCGATTGCCCATAAGAAAAAATTTAGCCAGACGTTCGTTCACTTATTTTTCCAGTCGATTTATGTTTGAGGATAATCTTTTTTGCACCGTAATGGGTCATTTCTTCCTTGACAAGCCAGTGATCGGCATCATATTCGGTCAAATGACTGTCGGCACTGACGCCAATTTTCCCCCGCCAGATGTCCAGCGTAACGGGCTCCCATAATTTTGTTTTGGCCGAGCGGTAAGCCGCGTCCAGAATGGCATTGACGACATAACCGTCATAGAACGTTTCCTTTGGCGGTGTTCCTTTTTCAAGGGCATTGAAGACGTCGGTGAACATATGGTTATAGCCCAGGTCGTTCAGTTCGTCCCCCACGGGAAACAGCCAGCCGGTATTACTTTCCGCCTTTTCCGCGACGTAGTCGGCTCCTTTGCCTGTCGTGAACATTTCCAGCCCGGTGCGCAGGAAATTATTGATCCATATCGTGCCTTCCGTACCCATCACTTCGTCGCGGAGGTCCAGCCCCCCACGAAAGGTCCAGCTGACCTCGAACTGGCCGATCGCCCCATTTTCATATTTCACCAGGCCGATGGCATGGTCTTCGGCATCGATAGGCTTGACCTGGGTTTCGGCCCAGCACATGACTTCGACGGGACGGATATCCTTGCCGATGAAAGAACGGGCAATCTCTACACAATGACAACCCAGGTCAAGGATACAGCCACCTCCCGCCTGTTCGATATCCCAGAACCAGTCACTGTGTGGCCCGGGATGCGTTTCACGCGATTTGGCCCAAAGGATCCTGCCCAAAGCGCCATTCTTGACGCTGTCATAGGCTTTGAGAAATTTCGGGGTATACACGAGATCTTCGAGATAGCTGTTGAAGATGCCGGCGTCTTCGACGGCCTCCAGCATGCGTCGCGCTTCGGTGGCATTGCGACCCAGCGGTTTGGTCGTCATGACAGCCTTGTTGTGCTTACAGCACAGCAGCACGGCAATTTCGTGCAGGTTATTGGGCAGGGAAATACAGACGAGATCGACTGCCGGATGGGCGATACATTCTTCCATTTCCGTGGTCGAATGCTTACAATGATAGTCAAGCGCGAATTTTTCGGCGCTTTCTTTACGCCGGGAATAGACGCTGACAATGGAATCCCGGCTGCGCTGGCCAAGAATGGAGTCGGCATAGAACCTGGCGATAAAGCCGGCGCCGAGCATAGCTATTTTGGGCATAGAAAATAGTCGTTATTGCGTTACAGTTTTCTTTTTATCATGGAACAAAGCGATGAACAGCACCAACACGGCTGCGGCGAACATGGCGGGGATCCACCAGAAACTCTGCCATTGCTGCAGGGTCAGCGCGTCTGCGTCTTTCAGGAATCCGTTGTAGACCCAGCCGGCGATCTGCGCTCCGACGAGCATGCCTACCCCGTAGGTGACAAAGACGATCAGCCCCTGCGCCTGCGCTCTGACTTCCGGCGTGGCCTTGGTATCGACATAGATCTGGCCGGTCACGAAAAAGAAGTCATAGCAAATGCCATGTAGAGCGATGCCGGTCAATATCATCCAGTCGACCAGTTCAGGGGCGCCCAGCGCAAACAAGGAATAGCGCAGCACCCAGGCCAGCATGCCGGCAGCGAGCATCCATTTCACGCCCAGACGCGCAAAAAACAAGGGCATCAGGATCATGAATAAGGTCTCCGATACCTGTCCCAGGGTCTGGGTGGCGGCAATATGGCTGTATTTGGCGCTTTGGAGGAAGATCTGCGTAAAATTATAATAAGCCGCCAGCGGAATGCAGATCAGAAAGGAGGCGGCCAGAAAAATATAAAAAGTGGGGCTGCCCAACTGCTTGAACGCGTCCACACCGATGATGGCCCGGGCGGAGACCTTCTTCCCCGCAGCAGGCGGCGGCGTATTCGGCAGCGTGAAGCTATAAAGGCCCAGCAACAGGCTGGCGGCTGCGGTCATATACAAAGGCATAGCCGTCTCTTCCGCCTTTAACCCGCCTGCCCAGCGCCCGAGCGCGAAACTGATGATCAGTCCCGCGACGATCCAGCCGAGGGTGCCGAATACCCGGATCAATGGGAACTCTTTCTCCTGGTCGGTCATCTTGTAAAAGCAAATGGTGTTGGCCAGGCCCATCGTCGGCATATAACAAAGATTATACGCCAGCAGCAATAAAATAAAGACCAATGGGTTGCCCGTCGCGGCAGGCGTAAGGAACATGAAGATCGCGCCCAGGATATGCAGCGTGCCCAGTACCTTCTGGGTGGCGAAATATCGGTCTGCGATCAGTCCGATGAAGAAGGGAGCGATAATGGCTGCAATAGGGTTGACGGTAAAAGGCCAGAAAGTTAGCTTACCCATATTATGGGTAGTCATATAGACTCCAATCGTTGTGTACCACGCCCCCCAGATGAAAAATTCCAGGAACATCAAAAGGGAGAGCTGAATTCGGGTTGTTGCTTTCATATACATGCAGTTGAATTGCAGGCCAAAAGATACAAATGAAAAAGGTATCGCGTAAAAATTTCTGAAAGCGCGGTATCTTGCATTGCCGCTAAAAACTATAGCACCCGTTAAACCATGAGAGTAGTTGATGATACATACCGGCACAAAGGACTCCGCAGGCAGCTGGTAGACCTGGTTCGCAGCAAAGGCATCACAGACGACCGCGTCTTACAGGCCATAGGGAATATCCCCCGGCATTATTTTATGGATTCCGCTTTCGACAAGATCGCGTATGAAGACCGGGCCTTTCCGATCGGGGAAGAACAGACGATATCCCAACCTTATACCGTCGCGTATCAGACGCAATTGCTGGAGCTGAAACCTTTCGACAAGGTGCTGGAGATCGGCACCGGCAGCGCTTACCAGGCTTGCGTGCTGGCGGAGATGGGCGTCCAGGTCTACACGATCGAGCGACAGAAGAAATTATTCGATAACAACAAGCAGTTTGCCTACCTGAAGAAGTATCCCGCACTGAAATTTTTCTATGGGGACGGATTCGAAGGGTTGCCGACATACGCGCCCTTCGACAAGGTGATCGTCACGGCCGCTGCCCCGTTTATTCCGCCGAAACTGATCGCACAACTGAAACCCGGCGGCCGCATGGTCATCCCCGTAGGGGAAGGTCAGGTACAGCGGATGTTGCGCCTGACCCGGCAGCCGGATGGCGGCGCAACGGAAGAGACCTTTGACAACTTTTCCTTTGTCCCGATGCTGGATGGAAAGAACAGCTAGAGGAAAGCGATGACCTGGTCGACCATCTCCTGTGCCTTGTAAATATTCCGATGCCCCAGTCCCGATGTAAAAAGGAACTTTATATTGGCATGACCGTCCTGCTCGACTCCACGGGCTTCGGCCACCGGAGTGATAAGGTCATCTTCATCCTGGCAATATAATATAGCGGCTTGCACCTGCCCGATGGCGCGGCGAAGGGAATACCAGGAAAAAGGATGACCGCCGATCTCCTCCACATACCGGTTCATTTCCTGCACGACCGCAGGGGCCAGCCCCAGCACGCCGGCAAAGGTCTCCACAGCGGATGTCAGCTGCACCGCCGGCGCCAGCAGGACCAGGCGGGCATGCGGATCGACAGGTAAATCTTCCAGGGCAAGAACCAGCGCCAGGCCGCCCAGGGAATGCCCTATCCAGGCGTGAAAAGGACCATAGTTCTGCTCGATGAACCGCAACATCCGGGCGTAGTCACTTAGCAGGATACGCTTGCCGCCGGATCGGCCATGCCCGGAGGCATCGAAGGCAAAGACTTCATAGCCCTCTTTCAACAGCGCGGCGATATAAGCGTCGAAGGACCGGGAAGACGATTCGAAGCCATGAGCGATCAGGACCTTTTTCGGGGGTATGGGATCGGGTGTCAGCGAGTCGGAATAAGGCGCCCAGCGATGCCCGCGGACGGTATGCCCTTCCAGACGGAAAGCAAGTCGTTCACCGGCCGAGAAAATGTCAGGGTATTTTCCGGTTGTTTTTTTCTGCGGCGTGCAAAAAAGCCGAAAGGCCTTGATGGCCGCCTTTCGGGCATCGACCAGCGAAAGGATATTTAGCTCCGCACGGACATAACGTATTGCGAGTTTTTGCTTTAAATTCACAGCGAATTAATGTTTTCACAAAAATACGCAATGAAAGTCGTAATGATCGGATCCGGAAATGTCGCCACAGTGTTGGGTGGAAAGGCAGCAGCAGCCGGACATGATTTGGTGCAGATTGTCGCACGCAGCCCGGAGCCGGCAGCACTGCTGGCGGCTGAATGGGGATGTCCCTATACGACCCGGTGGGAGGAGATCGACCGGACGGCCGACATCTATATAGTGGCCATCAGCGACCGGGGCCTCGGACAGTTGAGGAACGTCCTGTCACTACCTGGCCGACTGATAGTGCATACCGCGGGCGCTGTTCCCGGTTCCGCCCTGCTGGAGGTCAGTATGCATTGCGGAGTACTCTATCCGTTGCAAAGCCTGAAAGCGGCCGTCCGACCCTTTCCGGAGATCCCCCTGCTGGTGGATGCCCATCGGGCGGAAGACCTTCTGGTCGTCACGGCCTTCGCGGCGACGCTGTCACCTCTCGTGCAGCAGGCGGACGACAGCACCAGGCTAAAGCTGCACCTGGCCGCCGTGATGGTCAATAATTTCTCCAACTTCCTGTATACGCTGGCAGATGATTTCTGTACAAAAGAGGGTATCGACTTTTCCCTGCTGCTACCCCTCATCCACGAAACAGCCGAACGCGTCAAACGTTTTCCACCCCGCGATATGCAGACCGGGCCGGCTGTCAGAGGGGATGGAATTACGAGCGACAGACATTTGAAATTATTATCCAATTACCAGATCTCAAGTGATTTATATAAATTATTTACAATTAAAATAGAAGAATTTTACCGGATAAAGGAAATTCCGGCTCCCTAAAGGGGAATTCAACTATTTTTACGGCCTGTTAATCAATGTAATATGAGCGTACTTGAAAAATTCAAATTGATTCGGACATTCGTCTTCGATGTAGACGGCGTCATGACGGATGGCAGTGTACAGGTATTCGGAACGGGTGAACAGGTGAGGCGGATGAACACGAGGGACGGGTATTCTTTACAGATGGCTGTTAAGAAAGGGTACAGGGTAGTGGTTATCTCCGGCGGCAATTCCGAAGGGGTCCGGCAACGGTTGCACTACCTGGGTATCCACGATATCTTTCTGGATGTTCATAATAAAGTGGAAGTTTTGCAGAAATATGCTGAGGAGCATGGGCTGGAACAGGAAGCCATGCTCTATATGGGGGACGATATCCCCGATTATACACCCATGCAGTGGGTAGGGCTGGCCTGTGCGCCGGCCGATGCCGCGCCGGAAATCCGCCATATCGCAGGCTATATCTCATCGTTTGGCGGCGGCCAGGGATGTGTACGGGATGTCATTGAAAAGGTATTGAAGTTGAACGGTCACTGGGAACTCAATCCATCTGTTGCCTCAAAATAAATTCCTATGCAGTTGATCGGAGCTTTTTTCCGCCTTATCCGATGGCCTAATCTGGTGTTCATCCTTCTCACGCAGCACCTTTTCTATTATTTCATCCTGCGGCCGTCTTTTGCCGGTCAGTCTGTATACCCTGTGATGCTGCGGCCCGGTCTTTTTTACCTGCTGGCGCTTTCTTCCGTGCTGATCGCCGCTGCCGGTTATATTATAAATGATTATTTCGATCTGAATATCGACAGAGTCAACAAACCCGACAGGCTCGTGGTGGAAAAGATCATCAAAAGACGATGGACTATACTCTGGCACTGGATCCTGTCCGGCCTCGGGATACTGCTGGGACTGTACATCAGCTGGAAGCTGCGGAATCCTCTGGTGGTGCTGTCGAATCTCGGCTGTGTAATGCTACTGTACTTTTACAGCACGACCTTCAAACGCCGGTTGCTGATCGGCAATATACTGATCTCGCTGCTGACGGCATGGGTGATCCTGGTGTTGTATTTGTGCGAAATACGCTTCACGGAGGATGCCGGATACAGCCTGATATTATCCCGTCTCTTCAAGTTTGCCATCGTCTATGCCGGGTTTGCCTTTATCAGCAGCCTCATCAGGGAAGTGGTCAAGGACATCGAGGATATGGACGGTGATGCGCGCTATGGCTGTCATACCATGCCGATCGTTTGGGGCGTGAATGTCGCCAAGGTATTCGCGGGCACGTGGATCGTGGTGCTGGCCGGATCGCTGGTGGTCATCGAGATCTATGCCGCCTTGCGGATGGGCTGGCCCATGGTCGTCTATGGAATCCTGCTGCTCGATTTGCCCCTGATCCGGGTCCTGCGTAAATTATACCAGGCACAGACGAAAAAGGATTATCACGTGCTGAGCGGCGCTATCAAAGGCGTCATGCTGGCGGGTATCTTGTCGATGGGGATTATCTATCTGACTCAATATTTGACTTAATACGAACTATGCAACGTATCATCCTCGCCTCCGGCTCGCCACGGAGAAAACAATTACTGGAATGGGCGGAAGTCCCCTTTGACATCCTGGTCAAAGAGACAGCCGAGACCTGGCCCCCTGGCCTGGCTATACCCGAAGTGCCAGTTTTCATTGCCCGGAACAAGGCGCTGGCCGTTAAGGGGCCGGCCACCGACGGCCGCACGATCCTGGCGGCGGACACTGTGGTCGTATTGGGAGAGGAGATCATCGGCAAGCCGCGGGACAGGGCTGACGCCATCGGCATTCTGTCGAGGCTGGCCGGACAACGGCATGAAGTGATCACCGGCGTGGTCCTGCTGCGCGGAGAAGAAGAAGTATCCTTTTATGACCGGACTGCGGTCTGGTTTCATCCCCTCAGCCTTCCGGAGATCGAAGGCTATGTCGACCGGTATCAACCCTACGATAAAGCGGGCGCCTATGCGATACAGGAATGGATCGGTGTGGTGGGCATCAAGAGTATCGAAGGCGATTTCTATAACGTGATGGGACTGCCCGTCAGCAGGGTAGTGCAGGCACTGCGAAAGTGGCAATAACTTCAGTTGCCGGATTGTCGGGCCTTCTGTAATTTGCAACAGGAGGAGAAGAAAATGCGTGAGGAACTATTACACTTCATCTGGCGGTTCCGCTATTTCAATCACCGCGAATTATTAACGGAGGCCGGCGATCCGGTATGGATCTATTCCACCGGCGACCCGAATAGTCACCAGGGTCCGGATTTCCTGCACGCCAGCGTCAGCATCGGCGGCATTCTTCACGAAGGACCCGTCGAACTGCATATCAGGACATCGGACTGGCATCGTCATGCCCATGACGCGGATACCCATTACAGTCAGGTCATACTGCACGTCGTCTTTGAAAATGACCTGATTTGCCCCTCGGGGCTATTGGCTAAAGTACCCTCTCGGGGCAAATCGGCTAATAATTGGCCTTCGGCCAGGGGACCCGTGGTCCCCGGGGATGGACCCATGGAGAATGATCCGCCTGGCGGGGTGCCCATACTCGTCCTCGGCCACCGCATCCCGAAACTAATGCTGAACCGGTACCGGCAATGGATGAACAGCCGGTCCTTTATTCCCTGTGAACGCAGATTACCTGCGGTGGATCCTTCCACCCGGGATGTCTGGCTGCGGCAGCTGACCAGGCGCCGCCTTGAGCAACGCGCCCTTTTCATCCGTTCCTGCCTCGATGATAATCAACAGCATTGGGAAGAGACTACCTGGTGGCTGATGGCCCGCAGCATGGGGCAGCCGGTCAACACCGCGGCATTCGAGGCCATAGCCCGGAGTCTGCCGATCACCCTGCTCATGCGCCGTCGTGATGATCCTGCCCGGCTGGAAGCCCTGTTGCTGGGGCAGGCGGGATCACTGCATATCCCCCTGTCTTTCCTCCGGATGCGGCCGGCACATTTCCCTACGGTCAGGCTGGCGCAGCTGGCGGCCTTAATAGCCCACCATTCCGGCTGGTTCGGGAGCATCCGCGATGCGGAATCGCCGCGGGACCTGGATACCCTGCTGGATGTCACGGCGGCAGGCCATCGGATGGGGGACATGATAAAGAAAAACCTGATCATCAATGCTTTTATCCCGCTGCTTTTCACCTATGGCTGGCTGCGGGGCCTGCCTGCCTACCAGGAAAAGGCGCTCCGCTGGCTGGAAGAGACCGGTCCGGAAGACAATACAATCCTCAGAGGCTGGCGACGGCTGGGTATCCCCATACCGAATGCAGCCGTCTCGCAGGCCCTGCTGGAATTGAAGAAAAATTACTGTGATAACCGAAAATGCCTCGATTGCGCTATAGGCCAGCGATTACTGAGACCCGAGCCTATCCTTGAGTCACCAGCGTCTGGTTCCAGTTGAACTCCACCTTTACTTCAAGGTCGGGATGGATGCTGTACATGATCGGACAGGTATGCGCCGTTCTTTCCAGGATGGTCCTTTGTTTGTCGTCCACCTGCAGGGTAGCCGGAAAGTCGAATACGACATTGATACCGGCGACCCGGCGGGGATCCGGTTTCATGATCTTCAGGATGGATAATTTCATGCCGCGAAGGTCTACCTGCAGGTCCCGGGCCTTGATGCCCATCGTGGTGGCCATACAGGCGCCAAGAGAGGTCGCGAGAAGGTCGGTGGGCGAAAATCGCTCCCCTTTTCCTTGATTGTCAGTGGGCGCGTCAGTCTCTATTTCACTGCCGGATTGCAGGTGCCGGGCAACCGTATGCAATTCTCCTTCGTAAATAACTGTTGAAGTCATTGTGCAAATTTTGCCTAAATTTACGGCAGTTATATTAAATCCTTAACAGTGAGTAGATCAAAGACGCCAAAATCGGCTCTCGGTTATAAAATAATCCTTCTGACCTTTCTCGCCTCTACCCTGGTGATGCAACTGTTGGCCCAGGACAGTACTTCCACCTACCGAACCATGCAGAACAACAGACGTCATGTGAACAAAAAAAGCATGATGACGGATGATGAAGGCAACATTATCTTCAACAAACAAAACGTATTCGGTATTCATCTGTCCAGCAACGGATACGGACTTTCCTTCGAAAAGGGCTATTTCAAGACGATAAATAAGATGCTTTTGTATCAGTTCGAACTGAATGAAGTACACAGCCCCAAAGAACATCATATTACAGCAACGACAGACGGCTATAACTTTTCTTCAGTCGTCCCCTTCAAAGCCAATAACCTCTATGAAGTGAAGGCGGCCATTGGCCAGCAACGCCTCATCGGCGGTAAAGGCAATAAGAACGGCGTAGCCGTATCGTACCTGTATAGCGGCGGCCTTACTCTGGGGCTCCTCAAACCATATCTGCTGGATGTGAGCAACCCGATTACCGGCGCCAGCACGCAGATGACCTACGCCCAGCTGGAAGCCTCTCAGAACAATCCCCAGCTATTCGGTTATCAGCCCACCGGAGCCGCAGGCTTTACAGCGGGATGGGATAAAGTAGCCTTCAAACCAGCCCTCAATGCCCGGCAGGCAATGCGGTTCGATTATGGCCGGGAAAACAGGACGGTCGCGGCGATCGAGGTGGGGGTGACGGAGGAATATTATGCCAGCGATATCAATCTCATGTACGGCATTAACGGAACGCATTTCTTTTTCAATTCCTACGTCGCCATTCTCTTCGGCGGCAGAAAATAGCATCGGCGGCTTTTGTGTCGTATTTGACGTATTTTTGCAGGATGCAAGAATCACCCTGCAGTACTCAGGCAACCACGCCTGAGACTGATAAAATAAAGAAACCGAGCTGGTTACGCGTCAAGCTCCCCATCGGCGAAAACTACAAGCATGTCCGCGGCCTGGTAGATACCCATAAATTACATACCATTTGCGAAAGCGGTAATTGCCCTAATATGGGCGAATGCTGGGGCGAAGGAACAGCCACCTTTATGATCCTCGGGAATGTCTGCACCCGGAGCTGTGGGTTTTGCGCCGTCGCCACAGGCCGCCCGGATGCCGTTGATTGGGACGAGCCCCAGCGGGTAGCTGAGGCGATCTATCTCATGAAAGTGAAGCATGCCGTCATCACCTCGGTAGACCGCGATGAATTAAAAGACGGCGGCAGTATCATCTGGCAGAATACGATCCGCGCCGTCAAAGCACTGAATCCAACGACGACGCTGGAGACACTGGTCCCTGATTTTAAGGCCGAAAAGGAGAATATTGCCCGGATCATCGAAGCAGCTCCCGAAGTCGTCTCCCATAATATCGAAACGGTAGAAAGACTCACGCGGCAGGTGCGCATTCAGGCGAAATACTGGCGCAGCATGGAGACGCTGAAGGTGTTGAAGGAAGGCGGCATGCGGACGAAATCCGGAGTGATGCTAGGTTTGGGCGAACGCATGGAAGAAGTCGTCCAGACGATGAAGGACCTTCGCAGCAGCGGGGTGGATGTCATTACTCTCGGCCAGTATCTGCAGCCGACGAAAAAGCATCTGCCGGTAGTCAGGTTCGTCCATCCGGACGAATTTGCCGAACTGCGGGAGACGGGTTATCAGCTGGGATTCGATTATGTAGAAAGCGGCCCCCTGGTACGGTCTTCCTATCACAGCGAACGTCATGTGATCCCTGGTTATGGCCGGTCCGAATGGCTCCGGACAAAGGAGATGACCGCATAGCCATGATCGCCAAACCTCTTTTGCTCAGCCTCCTTCTCGTCGCCGCCCTCACCGGCCGCACCCAGTTGCGCTGGCGAATGGTGGATTCGGCCTATGGCCCGCTGCCCCCTTCGATGCATGTCTACCGGTCTCCCGATTCCCTCGGCGGATTGCCCTTCGTCGCCTATTATGTTGCGGCCAGATTGAAAGATCGTAAACTGCAGTTTACAACACAAACGGGGCAGGGCAAACGATTTACTCCTTCGGAATATTACCAGCTGGAACAATTCCCTTTACTGATCGTCAATTGTACTTTCTTTTCCCAGGAGACCGGTGAAAATCTCAGCCTCGTCGTCCGCGATGGCAGGCTCATCAACTACAATGTCGTCTCTCTGAAGGGCACCGGCAATGATTCCCTTTTATTCTATTATCCCACCCGCGGTGCTATTGGGATTGATCGCGACCGGCAGGCCGATGTGGCCTGGACATTTACCGATACGAGTCGGCGCTGGCCTTATGCCTTCGAAGAGATGCCGGTGGTGGCCAAGGGGAAAGATACGGTACCGTTGATCTACGATCTGCACAATATCGACTGGAAATGGTGGAAGATGCGAACAGCCGTTGGGGGAGGGCCGGTGCTGATCTATGATGGGAAGATCCGCATTACCAATCGTGAGGAACAATTGTTTCCCGATTCCAGGAACGACTACCATCCGCGCACAGCGATGGGTTACACCCGTGACGGTCAGTTGATCATCCTGGCTATCCAGGGCCGGACGCCGGGAGTGGCTGCCGGTGCTACATTAGAGCAGGAAGCCCGTATCCTGCTGAGCCTGGGTTGCTATGAAGCATTGAACCTCGACGGAGGGGGCAGCAGCTGTATGCTGGTCAACGGAAAAGAGACGATCCTGCCTACGGATAAAGATGGAGAGCGACCGCTGCCTGCTGTCTTCCTTATTAAGAGGAAGTAATTATCCCTTCATATCCCACACCAACGCACTCGCCCCGAGAATCGCGGCATCGGACTCCTTCAAATGACTCACGAGGATCTTGACCTTATTCTGAAAGACCTGGATAAGATTGCTCTCCATATGCTCCCGCGTAGGCTTGAGTATAAGGTCTCCCGCCTTGGTCAAACCACCAAAAAGAATGATGGCTTCAGGACTGGAAAACATGACGAAATTGGCGAGGGCCATACCCAGTACCGACCCGGTGAAATCGAATACCTCTTTAGCCAGCCTGTCACCCTGGATGGCCGCATCATAGACTTTTCTGGAATCCAACCCTTCCCGGGGCACGTCCCGCAGGAGACTGCTTTCGGTGCTGTTATCCAGCTTTTCTATCGCGGTGAGCTTGACACCGGTGGCAGAAGCATAACTTTCCAGCGAACCCTTCTTCCCCGTGCCTTCATGATAACGGCCATTAGGAATGATGATGGTGTGACCCAATTCTCCGGCAAAGCCGTCATGACCGTAAATGAGTTTACCGTTGGCGACAATGCCGCTGCCGACACCGGTTCCCAACGTTATCATGATGAAATCTTTCATCCCTTTGGCAGCGCCATACATCATTTCACCGATGGCCGCTGCATTGGCGTCATTGGTCAGGATGGCAGGCAGCTGGAACCTGTTCTGCATGAGCTTGGCGAGAGGAAGGATGCCTTTCCACGGAAGATTCGGCGCATATTCGACGGTGCCGCTATAATAGTTGCCATTGGGAGCGCCGACTCCGATCCCCCGCATCCTGCCGGAACCGCCCGCCTTGTCGATCAGGACCAGCAGATTGTTGTGCAATTCGTCAATAAAGTCTTCCACCTGTGCAAACCCACGGGTGGACATTTCACCGGAGAACAGTACATTACCGTTGCGATCCACAATGCCGTACTTGGTGCCGGTACCACCAATATCGATGCCGATAGCCAATGATTCATAAGAGAGAGAAGAAGAGGCCTTTGCCATGGGAAGAATAGTTTATATAGGGTTGCAAAGATAATGGTTTGAACGGGAGAAAATTTTTTCATCTCTGACACGCCGTTTAATGAAAAACCTTACTAAATTGAACGAAATTGCTTGCATCTCTTGGGCTGAAACCTCTCAAAGATCCTTTGTCCGCATAATAAAAGTTTCAATGGAAATAATTCATGTATCGGCAGAATGTTATCCGGTGGCAAAGGCCGGGGGGCTTGGTGACGTGGTGGGCGCATTGCCTAAATACCAGCGGGAACTTGGACATATTGCCAAAGTGGTCATGCCGATGTACCGGACGAAGTTCCTTCGCGACAACCAATGGGAGGTCGTACACAAAGGATATACCCACTTACATAATTACTGGTTCAATTATACGGTCATCAAAGAGGCGACCAACAAATTGGGATTCGATCTCTATCTGGTAGATATCTATGGGTTGCTGGACCGCGAGAAGATCTACGGCTATCCTGATGACACCGAACGCTTTTTTTCCTTCCAGATTGCCGTGGTGGACTGGCTGGCTTCCTGGAGCCACCAGCCGGACGTCGTCCATGTCCACGATCATCATACGGCCCTCATTCCTTTCATGTTCAAACACTGCTATGCCTACCAGAAACTGCAGGGCATCGCAACGATACTGACGATCCACAACGCTCAATACCAGGGTCAGACCGGCATAGACAAAACAGTGTTAATTCCTGACTGGGATATCTGGAAGCGGGGATTGATGGAATGGGGTGGGGCCTTGAACCCCCTGGCCTGCGGCATCCGCTGCGCCTGGAAAGTGACGACTGTCAGTCCTACCTACCTGGAGGAAATGAAGTACAACGCGGCCGGTCTCGAAGCCCTGCTGGAGTATGAAAAGGGTAAATGCAGCGGCATCCTGAACGGAATCGACACGGTCGTCTGGGATCCGGAGAAAGATACTTATATCGAGCATCATTATTCGGTAGACACGGTGGAGGAAGGTAAGCGGAAGAATAAAGAAGAACTCTGCAGCCGTTACGGCCTCGACCCGACAAAACCGCTGATCACTTTTATCGGCCGGCTGGTCGTCGACAAGGGTGCAGACCTGCTACCGCAAACGATCGAAGAATCTTTCTATTATCTTGGCCGCAGAATGAACTTCTTTATTCTCGGCAGCGGCGTGGCCGGCATCGAAAATCATTTACAATCCATCAGGGATATGTCGAGGGGTGATTACAATACCTATATCGGCTATGATGAAGGGCTCAGCCATCTCATCTATGCGGGGGCCGATTTCATCCTGATGCCATCGCGGGTAGAACCCTGTGGGCTCAATCAGCTGTATGCCCTCCGTTATGGCACCGTGCCGGTGGTCCGGGATACCGGCGGGTTGCATGACACCGTGATCGACTACGGAGATCCGGGAGGGTATGGTATTCGCTTCCTTCACGCGACGGTAGGTGACATGACGCATGGCATCTGGCGTTCAGTCGAGCTGTTCCAGCAACAGGAAATGTTAAAAGAGACCCGGACCCGGATGATGCAACTGGATTTTAGCTGGCAGGCCAGCGTAAAGGCATACCTGGATCTGTATCAACGGGCGCGGGATGGGTATTAAAAAGCCGTTAAGAAGAAGAATAAAAGATAGGTTGGAATAATTATTTAATCATCATTCAACAAACCGATTGTATATGTCAAAAGAGATTTTATCAGTCATATTAGGAGGAGGAGCCGGAACCAGATTATACCCCCTCACCGCCAGCCGCTCGAAGCCTGCCGTTCCTATAGCCGGGAAGTATCGCCTCGTCGATATCCCGATCTCCAATTGCCTCAACTCGGGCATCACCCGGATGTTCGTGCTAACGCAATTCAACTCAGCTTCGTTAAACCGGCATATCAAAAACACCTATCATTTCAGCGCCTTCAGTTCTGCTTTTGTGGATATACTGGCTGCCGAGCAGACGCCGGACAATCCCACGTGGTATCAGGGTACGGCCGATGCTGTCCGTCAATGTCTTCGCCACCTCGGGCCTTTCGACAGTGAGTACGTGCTGATCCTTTCCGGTGACCAGCTCTACCAGATGGATTTCATGGAAATGCTGGAACATCACAAGAAGAAGGGTGCGGATATCTCCATCGCCACGATCCCTGTCAATGACAAGGATGCCTCGGATTTCGGGATCATGAAAATGGATGAAAACGGTTATATCACCTCCTTCACAGAAAAGCCTAAAAAGGATGTTCTCCAGCCATGGATCAGCGATACGGGCCATACGATGCAGGCGCAGGGACGGCATTATCTGGCGTCTATGGGTATTTATATCTTTAATCGTCAGCTGTTAACAGACCTCCTGCAAAATGAATATGTGGAATCCACGGACTTCGGTAAGGAAATTATTCCCCAATCGCTGGAGAAATACAAAGTGGTCAGTTACCAGTATGAAGGTTACTGGACGGATATCGGTAACATTCCTTCCTTTTTCGAAGCCAACCTCGGACTGACGAAGGATATCCCCGATTTTAACCTGTTCGACAACGAAAAAGCCATCTATACCCGCGCCCGCATGCTGCCACCTGCCAAGATCAGCGGCACCACGCTGGAGAAGACGATCATTGCAGAAGGCTGCATCATCAATGCTTCCCGCATCGAGAACAGCGTTATCGGTATCCGCACCCGCATCGGGACCGGAACGACGATTGTGAGCAGCTACCTGATGGGCGTCGACTTCTACGAGACGATCGAGGAGATCGAACAGGCGCAGGCTCATGGCCTGCCGACGGTCGGCATCGGCCACCGCTGCTATATCCGCAATGCCATCGTCGATAAGAACTGCCGGATCGGAGATGACGTGCGCATCAATGGCGGACATCATCTCGAGAATTCCGATCACTCTTTGTATACCGTGAAGGAAGGCGTCGTGGTCATTAAGAAAGGGGCGGTACTGCCGAACGGATTCGTCATCTGATGACGGCCGCATCCAGATCATAACCGGCCGGGCGTCCCCACGGTTTTCATCTTAAATGATTGCACATGACCGCTAAACCGCTGCTGACAACCGGTCAGATCTTTACCATGAGCTTTGGCTTTATGGGAATCCAGTGTGGCTTCGCCTTGCAGAATGCCAACACCAGCCGGATCCTGCGGTCTTTTGGCGCGGACGTAGACCAATTGCCTTTATTTTGGATCGTTGCTCCCATTGTGGGCATGATCGTGCAGCCGCTCATCGGACATTATAGCGACCGGACCTGGAATCGCCTGGGGAGACGCAAGCCTTATTTCCTCACCGGCGCGCTATTATCTGCTCTTGCGCTCATTCTTCTTCCTAATTCGGGCCGCATGGCAGGCGTCATCCCTGCCTTATGGATCGGCGCTGGGTTTGTCATGATCATGGATGCCTCTTTCAACGTGGCGATGGAGCCATTCCGGGCACTGGTCGCGGATAATCTACCCGACTCTCAACGGGCGAAGGGCTTCGCGATCCAGGCTTTTCTCATCGGGGTGGGGGCGGTGGGCGGTTCCTATATGGCCAGTCTCCTCGCCTGGATGGGTTTTAGTCAGGTCCCCGGCCCCGATGGCATCGCTGATAATATCAAATATTCCTTTTATATCGGCGCTACGCTCTTTATCCTGGCGATCCTGGTGACGGTTCTCTTCTCGAAAGAGTATCCACCGGAGGAATTCAAACGATACCAGGGACCGCAGCCGGCGGAAAAAGAAAAGGCCGGACTGGGGGAGATTGCAAAAGACTTTCTCCGGATGCCCAAAACAATGAAGCAGCTTGATGTGGTGCAGTTCTTCAGCTGGTTTGCGATGTTCAGTATGTGGGTCTTTACGTCGGATGCCGTGGCCACGCATGTGTTTGGCCTGACGGGTCACTATGCGACGACGAAGGTGGGCAATGATGCGGGGAATATTGTGGGCAATGCGTTTGGCGTATACAATGCTGTCGGGGCGGTATATGCGCTATGCCTGACGCCGATGACCAGGATATTTGGCCGCAAGATCACCCATGCCATCTCACTGCTGGCCGGTGGGATAGGCCTGATCTCTATTTTTTTCGCTCACAACGCCTGGGAACTATACGTCAGCATGATCGGCGTTGGACTGGCCTGGGCCAGCATCCTCGCGATGCCTTATGTCATTCTCAGCAGCTGCATTCCGGCCGGGAAGATGGGCATCTACATGGGCATTTTCAATTTTTTCATTACACTGCCTCAGATTGTTAACGGGCTCTTCGGCGGCTGGATCGTCAGGCATCTTTATAACAACCAGCCGATTGATGCCATCGTACTGGCAGGCTTCTGCCTGATTGCCGCGGCGATCTCCGTCCTCTTCGTCTATGACGGGGGCGCCATCCGGTTGGAGCAGGAAAAGGCCGGATTCTTCGCCGACCAACAGACCTAACCACATGAATAAGCTCATCTTCCTTCTCTGCGCCTGGCTGGTGCTGTCAGTCGCATCACCCGCCCAGGAAACGCTAAAAGTCTACCCCGGCAACTGGTGGGTCGGCATGAAATACGCCAGACCCGAACTGATGATCCACGGAAAAGACATCGGAAAGGCCGCCTCCGTCACCGTATCGTATCCCGGCGTCACTCTCGCCGACTGGCATCGCGTTGACAACGCCAACTATCTCTTCCTCCATCTCCGTATCTCTCCCACAACAAAGCCGGGGAACCTCACCCTCACCATCCATCCGAAGGGCAGGGGCGAGCCCATCGAAATCCGCTATGCCCTCTTACCGCGGCGCAAAGGTAACATGACGGAATACGCCTCGGGCGTTACTGCCAAAGATTTCATCTACTTCCTCATGCCCGACCGCTACAGCAACGGCGATCCTTCCAACGACCGCGTTCGGGGCATGCGGGATCAATCCCTGAACCGGGACTCGATCTTCTTACGCCATGGCGGCGATCTCCAGGGTATCATCAACCACCTCGACTACCTGCAGAGCCTGGGGGTAACGACCTTGTGGATGACGCCGGTCCTGGAGAACGATATGCCTAACCGGACAGAACACGGCTATGCATTTACTGACCACTATACCATCGACCCGCGGCTTGGAGGCGCCCTGCTCTATAAAAGGCTTGCGGACTCGCTTCACCGGCGCGGAATGAAGCTGATACAGGACGCCGTTTACAACCACGTCGGATCGTATCACTTCTTCATCCGGGATCTGCCGGAAAAAAGCTGGCTGCATCAATGGCCGGAATACACCCAGACTAATTACAAAGATCAGCCGCTGATCGATCCGCACGCGAGCGATATCGACAAAAAGACCACCAGCGACGGCTGGTTCACGCGTGAGATGCCCGATCTCAACCAGGACAATCCTGACCTCGCGGAATTCCTCATCGAAAATGCGATCTGGTGTGTAGAGACGTTTGGCGTGGATGGCTGGCGCATCGATACGTATATTTATAATAGCCTGGAATTCATGAACCGGTGTAATAAGGCATTGATCGATGAGTATCCAAAGATGACGATGTTCGGCGAGACGTGGGTACACGGAACCCCCAACCAAGCGTATTTTGTCCGAAACCATCTCTCCCTCCCCTTCAAAAGCAACCTCATGGGCGCCACGGATTTTCAATGTCTTTTCACCGGCATCCAGGCCGCGATCAAAGACACTACCGACAATGGCAGCGGAGTGAACGATTTATACAATACGTTGAGTAACGATTTCCTGTATGACGACCCTATGCGTAACGTCATCTTCCTCGACAACCATGATATGACCCGGTTCTTTTCCGAGATCGGCGAAGACGTCGCCGGACAGAAGATGGGCCTTGAATGGCTGCTGACGGAGCGCGGTATCCCGCAGTTATATTATGGAACGGAGATCCTCATGAAAGGAGTGGCCAAACCCGATGGCTGGGTCCGGCTCGATTTTCCGGGTGGCTGGCCCGGTGACCCGAAGAATGCTTTTACCGGCGCCGGTTTGTCACCGGATGAAGCGGCTGTCCAGCGGCTCGTAAAGACGCTGGGAACGTTTCGGCGCGGATCTTCGGCACTCACAACCGGCAAGTTAATGCAGTATGTGCCGGATAAAGCGCTGTATGTTTATTTCCGGTATGATGTAAAGCAGACTATTCTATGCGCGATGAATACCGGCCTGCAGCCGGCCGCGATCGATTTCAGCCATTATAGCCAGCGGACGGGTGGTTTTACAAAGGGCGTCGATGTGGTGACGGGGCAAACATATCCATTGGGAACGAAAGCGATGATCCCCGGCCGGACGATGTGGGTGCTGGAATTACAATAGCACGTCCTGCATATACTGCCGCCCCTCCTTATTCCAGTTTTTCATCAATTCCATTACCGATGCCTTCAGCCCTGCCTCATTGATCTTTTTCCCTTTTGCGGGTACCGCCACACCCGTTTCGGGTATGCTGACAGCCTCGACCTTGGTTGCAAACCAGGTAACATGCTCATGGGGCAGCGCAACACCCAGGATCATACCTGGTAAGCCTGTAAAGGACTCCGGACCACCGGGGGTGAGAATTTCGTCGGTATAAAAAGCCACCACATAAATGGAATCCATGATCATGGCATTCGCCCGGCGACAGGTAAAACCGGCAATGGTACGGGTTTCGTCCGTTATCTTCCATTTGATCGGCCTCAGGCTATCCTGTACCAGGAACATCATTTCGAACACGTGTTTCTGGCTCACGCTCCGATCCTGGTCCAGGTCAGACCAGACCACATTATCCTGAGCCGGCGGCTGGAAAAAGAACTGGATGGGTTTGTCAGGACTTTCCCGGCCGGGATGGTATAGCGTTTTGGTCCGGGTGAATTCGAGGTTGAAGTAATCTGTCTTGAACTGATTGCCCGACAATTTTTTTCGCAGCTCCGTCCATGACTCGTCATTGGGGTCCATCGCCGCCTCCATTTGGGCATACTGGTTGACCTTTCTTTCATATTCTATCCTGCCTTGCGAAAGGAAGATGTTATTCTGCGCACCGGAACGCCGGGCTATGGTCAACAGCAATACAGTGAATAAAAAAATCCTGGTCATAACGTTCTGTTTGACTGTTATTGGTTCTGACGCGGGGCTGGGGTACCGGCTTTGGCGAAGTTCCAGACCACGGAGAACATAAAATATCGTTTGATCGTAGTATACGTATTCTGGGTAATAATGCTGCTACTCACATTCCGGCTGAACCCGTTATTCTGATCGAGCAGATCATTGACCGCAGCCTTTAACAGCAGTTGGTCATTCTTGAGTAATTTCTTACCGAACCAGGCATTGACAATATAGACATCATTATTCGACGTAAATACCGGCGTCTTCTGCCGGATATTGAAGTCGCCGTCGGCATGGATCTGCAAATGGAGAGGCAGAAAGACGTCCGCGCTCGGTTCGATCTCGTAGGTGAAATAATGGGTGGTCAGTGTCGGATCATCGCTGGACTTGCTCGTCGTGTAGTTTGCATTGAACCTGATATGCACATCGTATTTCTTTTCCTTGAACTTCCAGAAGCCGAAATCGGCGCCATAAGTACCGGAACGGGTCGCATTGACGACATCGTCGACGATGGTGACATTATTGCTTTGTTGTACGGAGCCGCCGAACCGGAAATGCATGTCCGGCCCTTTCCATTTGAAACCGTAACTGGCATTGGCCCCCAAAGAATAATTACCGCTGACATTGACGGATTGGGTCGTTTGCTTACCGGTCGTGTCATCCACTGTGAGCGCGTCGCTGATAGCATTGCTCGTAAAAGAATAAGTAGCGCTGGCCCAGATCTCCTCATCTGTGAAGATCTTAAAGTCATTAAAATTCAACCGGAAATTATTGGCGAATTGCGGCTTCAGCCCCGGATTGCCGGTCACGACGTTTAACGGATTCTCATTGTTGGCGATGGGTTGCAATTGTTGTAGGGTTGGTGGTTTCGTATTGCCATAGTAGTTGATCGATAATCGTTCCTGGGGCGCGAAGCTGTATTGTAAGCCGGCATTAGGATACCAGTTGACAAAATGTCGGTGCGACGATGTGTCTGCCACCAGGTCGTGCTGCTGGTAACCGGCAAAGGCGACATCGTTGGCGGCGGTGAACCGGAATTTCTTCCGGATCAGCGTATAGGACAGGCCGCCCCGCTGCGTGAGGATATTGTATTGATAGTTGTTGCTGTAAACCGAATCCAGCTCATCGTATTTTCCATCCCCGGACTTGTTATAGGAGTTGCGGTCTGAATGGGTATTGTTGATGCCGATGCCGTAATCGAAGCCCAGGAAGGAGCCCTTCCCTACGGGCTGGGTAAAGAGTAGTTTGGACTCGACCAGGATATTCTGCGTAAGGTAATTTTTGTACTGATCGATCAGCGAATCCTGGGTGGGCAGACCGCGGGTGTAAAATTCCGTATTGGAATACAGATAGCCCGAAGAGGTATTGTCGCTGTAATTTTCGCGGATATTCAATGACAGCGTCCGTCCCGGCTTGCCCAGCTTCTTCCGCCACAACAGGTTGCTGTTGACGGCCCGGTTGTCACCCACGGTGCTGATGGTATGCGTATTCTGATTGACGAGACTGCTGTCGCTGCCGAGGGCTTCGGAATAATCGGATTCGTTATCGATCTTGTGATCCGTGCCGCCATCGGCCTGCAGCTTGATCGAAGAAGTGGAATCGATCGCCAGGTCATAGACGCCGTTAAAGCTGTGGCGGATGATCTGCCGGTTGAATTTCTGCGTCGAGTTATTATAATAGAACGTATCCGGGAGGATGACTTCCGAATTGGTGGTACTGTTGCCATTGATGGACAGGTTCATGTACTTGTAATTGCCGTTCAGCGACTGCAGATCATTATCCCATTTATTATTGAAATGGAGACCGCCGGTCTTGACAGTCGGGTAGCCCTGACCTGAATATTGTCCGTTCCAGGTATCCAGGTCGTCATCGGCCGGCCCGGTAAAAGAGATATCGCCGGTATTCTGGTCCACATCCAGGCCGCTGGCGAAACTTTGCCCGTAGGTGTCCCTGTCCTGCCAGTTCAGACCGGTCTTGCCGGTGTTGGAGAGGATCCCATATAGAGCCAGCTTTTCCTTTTTTCTGAAATAATTGGCCATCAGCTCTTCATCAAAATAGCCGTCGGTTGCGCCGCCAGCTGTCAGCCGCCCGAAATAGCCATTCTTCTTACTGTCTTTTAACTTGAGATTGATCGTCTTTTCCCGCTGACCGTCGTCGATGCCGGTAAAGGCGGCCTGGTCGCTCTTCTTGTCATACACCTGCACTTTATCCACCATATCGGCACTCAGGTTCTTAGTCACCAGGGTGGGGTCATCCCCGAAGAACTCTTCCCCATCGACCAGAACCTTCTTGACGGTTTCGCCCTGGGCGGTGATCTGGCCATTGTGATCGACCTCGATGCCGGGCAGTTTTTTCAGCAGGTCTTCTACCGTGGCGCCCTGCGCGACTTTGAAGCTGTCGGCGTTAAATTCAGTCGTATCTCCCTTGATGCGCATGGAGCCTTTGCTGCCATTGACGACCACCGTCTCCAGCAATTTGCTTTTCAGCTCCAGGCCGATAAGCGGCAGAACAACAGGGGTGATAGAATCCTTTACCTCAAGTTCATCCACATAGTCGGCATAAGCAGGGTAGGTGACCAACAGCAGATATTTGCCTTTGAGGATCCCGCTGAACCGGAATTCGCCCGATCCCGTTGCGCGGATGGATTTGACGAGAATGGAATCGGATTGACGTAAAAGCACGACGGAGCTGTTGGGGAGCGCTTTTCTCTCTGCGGTATCAGAGATTTTTCCGCTGATGCTAATCTGGGCCTTCACAGCCGTAAAGGTCAGCAAGCTCAGTAGAAAAAGGCAGACTAGTTTCAAGATATAAGGTTTTGACGTTTACGAGGGGCGAGGCAATTTACTTTTTAAAAAAACGGATATGCAAACCCTATCCCTTAAATTTACGTTAAGATGCGAGGGCGCTCTTTTTGCATAAAAAGAATAAAATAATTATTGTGGGAACAACTACCGGTCCGAAGTATGAAGAGATCCATTTTGTTGATTCGACAAAACCGGTCTGGAACTATTCGCTGTTTACAGACGAAGATATCCGCAATTTTCAGGAAGGCACGCATTATAGTATATACGAGTTGATGGGTTCGCACCGGGCCACGGTGTTAGATACGGAAGGCTATTATTTTGCCGTCTGGGCGCCCAATGCTACGGCGGTGTCTGTCATCGGCAATTTCAACAGTTGGGGATCGGATACCCATCCACTGTTCGTCCGACTGGACCGGAGCGGTATCTGGGAAGGGTTTATTCCACATTTCAAGACAGGAGAGGCATACAAATATCATATCCGGGGTTTTGGCGGCGGCACACTGGACAAGGGCGATCCATATGCTTATTTCTGGGAGATGCGGCCTCAGACGGCCTCTATCACATGGGAACTGGACTATGACTGGAAGGACAAGCAATGGATGACTGACCGCAAAGCGCATAATTCGCTGGATGCCCCCTGGAGTGTCTACGAAGTGCATCTGGCGAGCTGGATGCGACCAAACGCTTTCAGCGAAGAATCGTATAACAGCTATGCTCAGTTGTGTGATCTATTGGTGCCCTATGTGAAAGAGATGGGCTTTACGCATGTTGAACTGATGCCGGTCATGGAGCATCCCTTCGATGGCAGCTGGGGGTACCAGGGCACGGGCTATTATGCCCCCACTTCCCGGTTCGGTGACCCGCAGGGATTTATGGCCCTGGTGGAGGCTTTTCACGCAGCAGGCATCGGCGTTATCCTCGATTGGGTACCGTCTCATTTTCCTTATGACTATCACGGGCTGTATCTTTTCGACGGCGCCAACACGTACGAATATGCCGATATGCGCAAGGGGTTCCACCCGGACTGGAACAGCTATATTTTCAATTACAAGCGGGGGGAGGTCAAATCCTTTCTCACGAGCAATGCACGGTATTGGCTGGACCGTTATCATATCGACGGCCTGCGCGTAGATGCCGTTAGTAGCATGCTGAAGCTTAACTATTCCCGGAAAGAAGGGGAGTGGGAACCGAATGAACACGGCGGTGACGGTAACCTGGAGGCGATCGCTTTTATTAAGAACCTCAACGAGATGGTGTACCGGGATTTTCCCGATGTGCAGACGATTGCCGAAGAAGCGACAGACTGGCCCGGCATCACTCGTCCGACCTTTGCCGGCGGATTGGGTTTCGGCATGAAATGGATGATGGGCTGGATGCACGATACGCTGAACTTTTTCAAACTGGATCCCGTCTACCGGCGAGAGCACCAGGATAAGTTCACCTTCAGCATGATGTATTACTATGATGAAAATTTTGTCCTGCCGCTGAGCCATGACGAGGTCGTCCATGGAAAATCGCCGATGCTCTACAAGATGCCGGGGGATGACTGGCAAAAATTCGCTAATCTCAGATTGTTGTACACTTACATGATGACCCATCCCGGCGGCAAGCTGCTGTTCATGGGCAACGAGTTCGGGGCGACAACCGAATGGAATTACAAGACGGAGCTTCCCTGGGGCTTACTGCAATATGACAGTCACCGGCTGCTGAAAGACTGTGTCCGCGATCTGAATAAGCTGTTGCGCGGCGAGAAGGCGTTGTATGAGAACCAGTTTACGATCTACGGCTTCGAGTGGGTGGATCTGCAACACCGGGGTGAGAGCGTCATTGTGTACCGTCGCAAGGGCAAAGACCCCGCCAGCGACCTGCTGGTGATCCTGAACCTGACACCGGTGGTACGTAGGGACTGGAAGGTCTATGCGTTGGGAAAAGGTGCCTGGAAGGAAATCTTCAACAGCGATGACAAAAAATACTGGGGGACAGGGGATACGAATAATCCGGCCGTTCCCGTTCGGCTCGTCGATGAGCCTGCCGACAGATATGAGATCATTGTGCATTTGCCGCCGTTAGGGGCGGTGGTGTTGAAATAAAAAAGGTGCCCGATGGGCACCTTTAAATTTATTGCATCAACTTACATCCTCTCCGGCATCCTGACCCCCAATAATGCCATGGCCGATTTCAAGACAATGGCTGTCAACTGCGCCAATTGAAGGCGCAATGCTTTCTTTTCCGGGGTCTCTGCATTAGAGACTGAATGCACATTATAAAAAGAATTGAACGCCTGCGCCAGCTGAAAAGCATACGTCGCGATGACGGAAGGACTCATTTCCACACCTGCCTGTTCGAGGACAGTCGAATATTTTTCGAGCGTGATCAACAGGGCTTTTTCAAGGGGAAGAAGATCCGTTGCCACGGAAGCGCTTGAAACCGTTGCGCCAGCCCCTTCGCTGGCCGCGGCTCCCTCTTTCCGGAAGATACTCCGGATCCGCGCATAGGCATACTGGATAAACGTCGCGGTATAGCCGTGAAGGTCGATAGACTCTTCAGGGTTGAACAACATTTTCTTCTTCGGATCGACGCGCAGCAGGAAAAATTTGAGGCCGCCGAGTCCGATCGTTTCGTATAACGTTTGCAGCTCATCGGGACTAAATCCTTCGGTTTTGCCCTGTTCGATCGTCTTCTTCTCTGCCTCGGCATGCATCTCATCCAGGATCTCATCGGCGTCGACAACGGTGCCTTCGCGTGTCTTCATCCGACCCGTCGGCAGTTCCACCATGCCATAGCTCAGGTGGAAGATACCATCGGCAGAGGGCAGGCCCAGCTTCTGACAGATCAGCTTTAATACCTTAAAATGGTAATTCTGTTCATCACCCACCACATATACGCTGAGATCGGACTTGAATTCTTCATATTTGCGGACCGCCAGGCCGATGTCCTGCGTCATGTAGACGGCTGTGCCGTCCCGCCGCTGAACGATCTTCTGGTCGAGGCCATCGGCTGTCAGGTCGATCCACACACTGCCGTCATCCTTTTGAAAGAAAACGCCTTTTTGCAGGCCCACTTCCACCAGTTCTTTGCCGAGCAGGTAGGTATTACTTTCGTAATATGTTTTGTCGAAATCGCTGCCGATCCTTTTGTAGGTCACATCGAAACCAGCATATACCCAGCTGTTCATCGTTTTCCACAATTCGATGACGTCAGGTTGGCCGGCCTCCCAATCCACCAGCATCTGCTGGGCAGCCTTCATGATGGGCGCTTCTTTTTCTGCCTGTTCCTTGTCCATACCGGCGGCTATCAGCGGTTCCATCTGCCGCTTTTGCTCCGTCCCGAAGAGTACATAATAATCGCCGACGAAATGATCGCCCTTGATACCCGTGCTGGCAGGGGTGGCGCCATTGGCAAACAGTTGCCAGGCGATCATGCTCTTACAGATGTGGATACCGCGGTCGTTGGCAATACAGGTCTTAAAGACTTCGTAACCGTTGGCCGAATAGATCTGGGCAATGCTCCAGCCCAGGAAATTATTGCGGAGATGGCCGAGATGGAGAGGTTTGTTGGTATTGGGCGAGGAATATTCCACCATCACCTTTTGGCCATTCGATGATTTGCGGCCGAAATCCCTATTGTTATGCTGTTGGCTGAGGAAATCCAGCCAGTGGGCATCGGCAACGGTAAGGTTGAGGAATCCTTTGATCACATTGTACCGGGCGAACAATTGGGGATAGCGGCCGACCAATGCCTGGCCGAGTTCCGTACCAAGCGCTTCCGGTGATTTTTTCAATGATTTAACAAAAGAGAACAACACCACCGTATAATCGCCTTCAAATTCCGGTTTCGTCTCATTGACAGGGACGTCGCCGGCCGGCAGGGAAAAAGCGAACTGATCCTCAAGGACCTGACTGGTGGCTGCTTTGATCTGGCTGATAATATCAATATCCATTTTCCACTAATTGGACGCAAAAGTACTGCATGTTAACGAATAGTAAGGCATTATGAATGGCCAAATCACATTTTGTAATTATCTTTGAGGCCTAAGCGAACGCACTGATGCTAAAGAAGCGGATTGTCGGTTTTATTGATTTTTTTTACCCTCCATTCAGCCGGTTGATGCCGCTGCAAACCTTCCGGTATGCAGCCTGCGGCGGCACGACTACCTTGCTGGATATCATGATGTATTGGTTCAGTTATAACTATATCCTGCACAAGGATAATATCCATTTGGGTACCTGGACACTCTCGCCTTATGTCGCTTCCGTCATCATTGCATTTTGCGTGAGCTTCCCCACGGGGTTTTTTCTCAACCGGAACATCGTCTTTACGGGTAGTACATTGCATGGAAGGGTGCAGCTTTTCCGGTATTTCGTGCTGGTGATCATCTGTATCGGGCTAAACATCATCTTCATCAAGCTCTTCGTCGAGCAATTCCATATTTATCCAACGATTGCCAAGGTCTTCACGACAGTCATCGTCGTTTCCTTCAGCTATCTGACGCAGAAGAATTTCACTTTCCGGGTAGAGAACAGTAACGAGCAACAATGATCTGGCGGATCTGTAAAAACATTATTTCGGCTGTGTCATGCTGAACCAATTACCCACTCCATCAGTGATCAACGCCTCAGTACCATAGAACTGCTCCTTGGGTGCCGACTTGAAAGTAACTCCTTTAGCTTTTAGCTCTTCGTACGTGGCCAGACAGTCGGGCGTATGCATCACCCCTGCACCCAGCACTCCTTTTTCCAACAGTACCCGAAATGCCGCTTTCGTTTCTTCGTCAAAACCCATCCCACCGGCCAGCGGTGTCAGAAGGCTGATTTCCAGGTCTGGCTGTTCCGGCGGCGTGATCGTCAGCCAGCGAAAGCCGTTTTCCATTTTGGCATCGGTATGTACTTTGAACCCTAGTTTGTTAACATAGAAGTCATACGCCCTGTCCTGGTCGAGCACAAAAAGGCTGACGTGTGAGAGTTTGGTGATCATAATCAAAGTGTTTAGACCAAAGCTAAGCGATCTCCTGCGGAGGGACTTCTTGAATATTGCTTTTGTCAATGGACAGGGGAAGGTCCCATCCGTGCTGGTCTATAAAACATTGTGGGATAACCGAGCGAAGCGAAGGTTACGGGCGAGGAAGAGCGAGGGACGAAGCTCTGACGAAGTCCCTGCGCGGTTGTTGCTGTACCTGCTGTTTTCTGGCGTGGGCCAGCTGACGATAATCACGGGGCGCATGACCGATCTCCTTTTTGAACAGCGTGCTGAACGATCCGATGCTTTCAAATCCAATATGGTTACAAATTTCCATAATAGAATGGTCCTCGCCGACCAGCCATACCCGGGCCTGTTCGATCCGTTTTTGGGTGAGGTACCGGTGTGGCGTCGTGCGATAGATCCGGGTGAACAGCCGGTGAAAATGGAAACGGGAGACACAAGCCTCGCGGGCCAGGCGATGCAGGTCGATGGGCTGCTGAAAATTTTCGTCGATATAAATTTTAGCCCTGACAATTTTTTGATATACGTCGGCGGCGATCGGCAAGGGATAGAAATTAAAAGGATGTAAACAAATTTAATTCTTGTTTGTCAGACTCTTGTGAAAAGTTATTGGCATAATTTTAGGGGCATGAACGCCCATGATCAGCGTCATTATACCCGCTCTAAATGAAGAAAAAACCATCCGACAGGTCATTCGTCAGGCCAAGCGGAACGAACTGGTGAATGAGATCATTGTCGTTGACGACATGTCGACGGATGCGACCGTAGCCGAGGCGGGAAAGGAAAATGTGAAGGTGATTACTCCTACGCATGTAGGAAAGGGAGAATCGATGCGGGAAGGCCTGCTGATGGCCAAAAATGAGATCATCGTCTTCCTGGAGGCCGATCTTCCGGATTATGAAGAAGACATCGTCGGGATACTGACGGCGCCCCTCATTAAAGACGAGGCGGATTTTGTCAAATCATACTTCGAACGCCCCGCCGGCCGCGTGGCCGAGATCCTGGTCAAACCGATGCTGGAATTCTTTTTCCCCCATTTACTGGAATTTCGTCAACCGCTCAGCGGTATGATCGCGGGCAAGAAATCGATCTTACAGAAGGTCGAATTCGAGAATGACTACGGCGTGGATATCGGACTGCTGATCGATATGCACCAGGTCCGCGCCCGCATTAAAGAGGTCAAGATCGGAGAAGTCGAGAACGACCGGCAGCCGTTGCATGTGCTGGGCCGCATGGCCAAACAGGTCGCCAACGCTATTTTCAAGCGGGTGAACATCTTCGATGGCAGCCGGCGACAGGAAGATTCCGTCCCGATGATGCGCGAACAGGTGGAATTCGCCCTGAAGGAACTGGTCCGGCAGCCCCGGAAGATGATCGTATTCGACATGGACCAGGTACTGTTGCAGGGCAGCTTTATCCAGGCGGCTGCCGAACGGTTCGGCTTTGCCCGCGAATTGGCGGATATCCAGGCGCAGCCTAAAAGCAACTTTATCAAAACCCAGAAGATCGGCCGCCTGCTGGAAGGGAAGACTTTCGCCGAACTGATCCATGTTGTGGAATCCATTCCCCTTATCGGGGATGCCGTGCAGGTCATCCGGGAACTGCAGGTCCGAGGCTATGTCTGCGGTATTATCAGCGACAGCTACCATTCTATCGCCAATCATGTCAAAAACCTGCTGGGGCTCGATTTCACCCTCGGAAATGAGCTGGAATTCCAGAAAAGCGTGGCGACAGGCGAGGTGAGGATCCCTTCCCAACTGCTCAAGGACAAATTCAGCCAGTGTGATCACGACCATTGCAAATCCAATATGTTCCAGTACATTCTGCACCGCTTCGGGATCAGCCTGGCGGACGCTGTGGCAGTAGGCGATGGAGAAAACGACATTTGTATGGTCAAAATGGCGGGAACAGGTATTTCCTTTAATTCCGTCATTCCGGGACTTGATGAAGTGGCTGACTACGTGTTTAGGGACACATCTCTAAAACCCGTCCTGGAAGTTGCCCGCTGACGGACCTGCCAAGAGGCTGCCTCCACCTGCCATTTTTTCACTTTTCATGGCATGGCATAATGATTGTCAATCCACTCCGGATGATTTTGCAAACCTTAAAATCTGATAAAATCAAATCAATATGGGAAAAATTATAGGTATTGACCTCGGCACAACCAACAGTTGTGTAGCCGTCATGGAAGGAAACGAGCCCGTTGTCATCGCCAACGATGAAGGGCGCCGCACGACCCCATCGATCGTGGCTTTCCTGAAAAACGGAGAAAGAAAGGTCGGAGACCCTGCCAAACGTCAGGCGATCACGAACCCGGTGAACACGATCGCCTCGGTCAAAAGGTTCATGGGCCGTCGTTTTGATGAAGTGACCAATGAAATCACGCACTGGAGCTATAAAGTCGTCAAAGGCGACAACAATACGATAAGGATCGATATCGATGGGCGTCTTTACACGCCCCAGGAGATCTCTGCGATGATCCTTCAGAAAATGAAGAAGACTGCGGAAGATTATCTTGGTCAGGAGGTGACGGAAGCCGTTATTACGGTTCCCGCTTATTTCAATGACGCGCAGCGTCAGGCGACCAAGGAAGCCGGCGAAATTGCCGGGCTGACTGTCCGTAGGATCGTGAACGAACCGACGGCTGCCGCACTGGCCTATGGGCTGGACAAGGCGGGAAAGGACGAAAAGATCGCCGTATTCGACTTAGGCGGCGGTACATTCGACATCTCCGTTCTCGAACTGGGCGACGGGGTATTCGAAGTAAAGTCCACCAATGGTGACACGCACCTCGGTGGGGATGATTTTGACAAGCTGATCATGGACTGGCTGGCCGATGAATTCAAGAAAGATGAAAATATCGACCTGCGGAAAGATCCGATGGCCCTGCAGCGCCTGAAAGAGGCCGCTGAAAAGGCTAAGATCGAGTTGTCTTCTTCCAGCGAAACGGAGATCAACCTGCCGTATATCACAGCAGTCGACGGAGTTCCTAAACACCTGGTGAAGAAACTGAACCGCGCTAA